>CALCIC010000409.1 GCA_937907405.1 uncultured Isosphaeraceae bacterium
GATGCAGGGGGGAGAGCCGAGCTGGCGACGGGCCTCGCCCAGCCGCGCGTAGTCGGGGCGGAAGTCGTGCCCCCACTGACTGATGCAATGCGCCTCGTCGATGGCGATGAGCGCCGGCCGAACCCGCGCCATCATCGCCGTGAACCGCGAGCTGCGGAACCGCTCGGGAGCGACGTAGACCAGGTCGTAGATCCCGGCCTCGATCTCGGCCATGCGCTGCCGCTGCACGCCGGGGTCGATCGTGCTGTTGAGCAGAGTCGCCTGGACGCCCCGCTGGTTGAGAGCGTCGACCTGGTCTTTCATCAGAGCGATGAGCGGGCTGACGACCAGGGTCACCCCAGGCAGTACGACGGCCGGCAATTGGTAACAGAGGCTCTTGCCTCCGCCGGTGGGCATGACGCAGAGGACGTCGCGGCCTCCCAGAACCTGCTCGATCACCTCGCGCTGGCCGGGCCGAAACTGCTGGAGCCCGAAGCGCTCGTGGAGGGCTTCATCGAGACCGATCGGGTCGTTGACGAGACTCATGGAACTAGGCGCCCCCGCCACGCTGGCCCGCTGGGATCACAAACCCCTATTATACGGATGAACCCCGTTGCATGGCAGGCCCCTGCCGAGAAGCCGGGGCCGAAGTTCGTTCTCAGCCGCCCGACGAACGGAACGGAAGATCCGAAACTTTACGGCCTTTTTGTTTGACAACGACGTCTTCAAGCATTAGTCTTTCAAGCATCGTTCTCGCCCCTGGACGGGTCGAGAATGGAGCATCGGCTATCGCAGCCCTGCTCAGACTCATGTGTCTGATTGGGGTTTTTTTTCGCCCATTGGCAAGGTTCGTTTGTCGTCAGTCGATCAATCTCGGTTTGGGCATGATCTTTGCTGATTAACCGGCCTGCCGAATCGACTCTCCGAGTCGAGATTCGGCCGCTCCTGTCGCGGACTCGATCTGTTTTCCGTTGGATTGATGACGATGAGCTTCGATCGCAGCCCTCTTAGCAGTGCTTCTTCGGCGGTGGAACCCCTGCATGTTCGCGAAGCCAGAAAGCAAGGAGGTCCAGCAATGCCCGTCTCACGACGCCGGATCGATGCATGTCTCCAGGTCGACGGCTGTAAACGCGTAGCCTCCTCGAACTAACAGGCTCCGTCTGATTTTCCAATTCCTCTCGATGTTCGCCTGATCCTGCCCAATCTACGGGCTCGGCTGCGTCGAGATCATGCAAAACGCCCGTTCTTTCGCGCTCGAAACGGTCGAGTGAACGTCTTCCCCGCGGATTTCCGGGGATGCATCGGGCTCGGCCGCAACAGGCTCGCCGCGAACCTCGACATGAATGCCCGGGTCTCCAAGAGGAATTCTCTCGGCTCGAGCGATCCAACTTGACGCGTTCGGCCTTCCGACGAGTCCAAATCACGATCTCAGTCAGCATCGGATTCAGCAAATGAACCCAATCTCGTCCACACGGATGGAACCTTCGCCGCCTCGATCCGTCCGTCAGCGTCTCGACCAACTTGAGGCTCAGATGTGGGATCGGGCCCGGAAGAATCTGATTCTTCTCTACAAGGGCGCTCCGATCGCCGGAACGACCTCGCAGGCCGTCGCCCCCGCGCGGTTGGTCGGCCCCCTCGCCATCTGGAATCCGGACGCCTGAGCAAGCATCGACTCAGCCCCTCGCCCAAACTCACGCCCGCCCTAAGAGTGAATCAGTGACACGCCCGCCTTGTAAAGATGACTGTTGCCCCGCTTGCCGACCGGCTGAACCGCCCCGGAGAGGCGCAAGCAATAGGCGACCCGCTGCGCAAACGGCAGCGGCCTGTCGAGCTTCCGCGCCAGATCGCGCGTGGTGAACGGTTCCGAGTCGGGCAAGCCGGCCGGAAGCAGTTCCCAAAGATCCTCCGGCGCATCGATTCGTTGCGTCTCCAGGACCTGATCGAGTCGACGATCGACGACGCGATAGCCCGGCCGCCGTCGCCGCGCGTCCCGAATCTCCTCGATGGACACCCCCAGCAACTCGATGCTGAGGTTCTTATCCGCAACGAATGCGGCTATGCCCACCAGGTCGTCGAAGACGTCGACCAACGAGCCGCGCTTCGGGCTTTGGCGTCCTGATCGGTTCGGGCCGTTCGCGCGGTCGCGACGGAAGATTTTCCTGCGAACCACGACCGGCTTCACGATCCGCACGCGATGGTCGGGCAGGAGCGCGCGAAGCTTGGATTTGAGAGCGCCGAGAGGCCCCGCCTGGACCTCGACGAGCGTCCCGTCGCCGTCCACCGCGTCGATCCGGAAGCCGGCCAGCGCGACCTCGCAGAGCCCTCCACGATCGAGGCCGTACCGGACCTTGAGATCCTGATGCAGGCTGGTTTCCATCGTCGTGATCGTCCTTGATCCGAATCGGCTGCGTCAGGCGGGGCCGAGCGGCTCAACTCCCAGGTCGCGAATCGTGAGGAGGCTGCGGAAGGGCAGCCCTCGGGCGGCGAAGTTGTCGGCCGCCCCTTCGAGTCGGTCAAGCACGGCGATCACGACCGCCACCTTGCAGCCGAGCGCCTGGACGGCGTCGACGGCCAGGAGCGACGACCCTCCCGTCGTGGCGACGTCGTCGACGATCGCGACGGTCGAGCCGGGCTCCAGAGGGCCCTCGACCAGGTTCCCCGTCCCATGCCCCTTGGCCTGCTTGCGGACGAGGAAACCGCGCAGGTCGCTTCGACCGTGCTCGGGGGCGAGGGCCAGAGCCGCGCCGACGATCGGATCAGCCCCCATCGTCAGGCCGCCGATCGCCGCGACCTCGCCGTGCGCCGCCAAAAGTCCCAACACGCCCTGTCCGATCAGGCGCGCGCCTTCCGCCCCCAACGTCACCTTGCGGCCGTCGATGTAGTAGTGCGAGCTCCGGCCGCTCGCAAGGGTGAACTGGCCGAGCCGCAGGGAGTCGCGCTGAAGCAGTTGAATCAGCCTCCCTCGCTGCTCATCGCTCAATTCGTGAGACATTCCAACCCGATCCTTTCCATCCTCGCCCCGCTCTCTCGAATCTCAATCTTGCCGCACTCTCCACTCTCAACTTCGGGTACGTCCCAGCGCTTTGAGCCGGTTTCGCAGGGTCGCCAGGCTAAGAGTCTGTCTCAATGAAGGGGAGGGCGAGGCGCCCGCCGAGCCGGGCGCGGCGGTGAAAACCGGCTCGGCGGGCGCCTCGCCCTCCCAAGATACTTATGGGACAGACTCTAACACTCCCTGGAACAGCTTCCAAGAGCCCTGTTCCGAACTGCTGCTTCCAGGAATGATTCGCGGCCCGGAGACCGTTTCCCCCATCCGAGACTGCCAGATATTGCAGGAAACGTCCCTCTTGAAGTCGATCGCGCGACCTGCCGATCAACTTATCTAGTGGCGGCGGTGTGATTCGGGCCGTACTCCAACGGTTTCTTCAACGCGGTTTTGGGGCACATGTCGAAAGCCGAGTATCGACCAAGGCGGAACCAGGACCCGGTGGGGCCGTTCCTGCACTACTTGATGGCTGAGTGCGGCTCTTCGCAGCACACTCTGGCGGCGTACCGATCCGACCTGATGAGGTTCCTGGGCTGGCGCAAGATTCACGCGCCGGGGCCGATCGGCGAGATCCAGATCGGGGTGTTGAGCGGTTTCGTCGATGAGCTGGTGGGCTCGGGCCTGGCGCCGAGCAGCGTGGCTCGCCACCTGGCGAGCCTGTCAACGTTTTTTCGGTATCTCGTGCTTGAAGGCAAGCTGACCGACAATACAGCCAAGCTGCTGGTCGCCCCCGCGCTCTGGGATCGTCTGCCGGTCGTACTCGGCCCCGCCGCGGTCGAGCGGCTTCTCAACGCTCCGAGCGCGTCCACGCGGCTGGGGCGTCGGGATCGCGCGGCGCTTGAGACGCTTTATGCGACCGGATGCCGGGCTTCGGAGGTCGTCGGCCTGCGGCCGCGCGACGTCGATTTGGGCGGCGGTCTTGCCCGTTGCGTCGGCAAGGGGAACAAGGAGCGGTGGGTGCCGCTGGGCTCAAGAGCCCGAGAATCGCTCGCGGGCTACCTCCAGATCGACCGTCCGGTGATGATCGCTCGTCATCCCGACACGCCGACCGTCTTCGTCACAAGGGCCGGTCGTCCACTGTCGCGCATTGGTCTGTGGCGGATTGTGAAGCAGCACGCGCTCGCCGCCGGCTTGCACGGCGATGTGAGCCCGCACACGCTGCGACACAGCTTCGCGACCCATTTGCTGGCCGGCGGCGCCGATCTCCGCGCGGTGCAGGAGATGCTTGGTCATTCCTCGATCGCCACGACGCAGATCTACACGCGGGTGGAGCTGAGCCGGCTTCGCGAGGTCCACGCCCGGTTTCACCCCAGGTCCATCCCCGAATCGCCGCCGTCGGATTGAGGCGCGGCTTCGCCGTAACGCGCGACGAGTTTTTCGCGGACCACCGACCGATAGCCCATCGGGTCGACCCCCTTGGGGCTGGCGACGCCGATCCCCTTGCATTCGGCCACGGGGACGAGCCGGACGATCTTGCGGTCCTGGTCGGCCAGGAGCGCGACGCGGGTGTCGCCGAGGTCGGCCGTGTCGTCCCAGTGGCAGCGGTAGGCGGAGCCGTCGGGCAGGTAGAGCATGACTTCGGGCATCCCCGCGTCGCGGAGAGCCATCCAGACCCGGGTGATCAGATCGGTCATTCCGCGGCCTTCGAGGGTTGGAGTGACGTGGCGTCGCGGCGCGCGCCGGGGGCGTCGTCTGATGCGAGTTCGCGGAGGTTGTTAAGACGTTCCAAATAGCTTCGTTCGACCGCGACGGGCACGGGGTTGCCGCTCGACCGGGCGAGGCCGAGCCAGGTCTCAAGCGTTTTCTTGGCTTCCCTGGCGTCGGCCCCTCCCAAACTTCGCTTGTCAAGCAGGCACCGGATCTTGCCGCGACTCAGCAGGGTCTCAGTTCGAAAGCTGAGATAGTACAAACGTTGAACGTCGACGATCGCGCCGGAGCAGTCGTCGAGGTCGGCCAGGGCCTCGTCGGCGAGATCCAGCGCGTGTCGGCGATCGAGGTCGTCGGTCGACTCGCTCAATTCCTTGGCGCGAAGCGTCGCCACCCGCGACCGTTGCAGCCGCCACGTGGACAATTCGGCGGGACGGACGTGGTACTTCCTGGAGGGAAGCGCCAACAACGCGGACAGGCGGTCGTGGGCGTCCTGATAATCTTTCCGGTACTCGGCGATCGTGGCCAGGTTCTGGATCGTCTCCTTCGATTCCGAGTCGACTGACAGCGCGCTGCGGAGGGCGTGGGCCGCCGTGTCCATGATGTGGCGGGTCGTCTCGTCGACGGCGGCCGGCGCGCCGTCGGGCGAGGAGTTGGCGTTGAGTATCTCTCGAGTCTTCTCCAGGCTGTTCACGCCGAACCAGCGCAGGTGTTCCACGAGGTTCGGGTTGTCGCGAGCCCACGACCGCAGTTCGTCCGCCGCGCCGGGCATGGCCATGGCCCGCCCATAAGAGAAAACCGCCGAGTCCTCGGGAAGTCGGTTCGCGTGGGAGAGCGCGATGCCGAGATAGAAGCGGGGCAGGGGCTCCTTCGGATACTCCTCGACGACCATCATGAGCAGTTCGACCGCTTGCTGGTACTGGCCCTGATCGACGGCGTCGACCGCCTTCCGGAACTCGGCGCGGTCCTTCAAGTTCGGCTGAAACCAGCGTTCGACCTGCTGCCAGGCCAGGGGCGCCAGCATGGCCAGCAAGCAGAGATAAACCCCGTTGAGGATCAGCGGCCGACGATTGCGGGCCGCCCAGTCGAGGACCCGTTCGGACCGCGACGGGTTTTTGGCGTGACGAAGCGGACGTCGGTGGAGGAAGTCGTCCAGGTCCTCCGCCAGCGTCCCGGCGTCGGCGTATCGCGCCTCAGGATCAAGACAAAGGCATTTCTTGACGATGGCCTCGAGCGCGTGGGGGACGCGCGGATTGTGGCGGCGGACGTCGGTCGACAGCGAGGCCCGGCGGTCGAGCAGATCGCGCATGGCGTGGACCGGGGGGAGAGTGGGGTCCGGCAGGTCCGGAGGACTCCCCGTCAGCAGTTCATGGAGCACCAGGCCCAGCGAGTAGACGTCGGCGAGCGCCCCGACCTCGCTCCAAAGCTCGGGGACGAGAACGGCCTGGATCTGCTCGGGCGCCATGTACGGAATCGTGCCGCCGAGGGTCGCGGCGGCCTCTTGCGGCGAATGGGCGAGGTTGAAGTCGAGCAGTTGCGGCCCGTGATGAAGGGTGAGCAGGACGTTGCCCGGCTTGACGTCGCGGTGGAAGGTCCGCCGTCCGTGAGCGTACTGGAGCGCGCGGGCCAGGATCAGGCCGATCCACGCCGCGCCCTGGGCGAACGAGCCATGGATTGGAAATCCCTTCCAGCCGTCGCCGCTGGGGCCGGCCTCGCGGATCGCGTCGAGATCGTCGTCCGAGTCGTCGAGCAGGCTCCGGTCGACGGCTCGCGCCAGGGCGTTCCAGAAGACCAGGGCGGATTGCGGCTGCTCGCCCCCATGGCGGATCCGGCGGATCACTTCGTCGAGCGGCGATCCCATCCGAAACGGCATGGAGAGTCCTCGGAGGCCGGGCTCCGGCGGATAGACGACCGCGTTGACGGGGACGATGTGCGGATGGTCGAGCGCGCCCTGGACCTCGGCCTCCTTGCCCCGGTCGACCGAAACCTTGAGCACGACGCGCTTGCCGCCGAGCGAGAGGTCGTTTGCGACGAAGACCCGCGAGTACCCCCCCTTGCCGATCTGGGGCCCCAGGCGGAACTCCTCGAAATCATCGCCGGGCTCGGGGAATTCAATCTTCGGCATGGAGAATCCGGCCGCCTCGCTGATGAAGCGGTGATACCTGAGCTGGGACGTGACCGAGTCCTTCCAGTCCGGGTATCGATCGCAGAATGAGTCGGGGTCGAGCTCGTCGCCGCGTTCTTCTCGCAGGCAATATTCTTCGTAGATCAGGCTGACCATCCGGCTCTCGGCGTATCGCAGTTGCGGAAACGCCTCGAGATAGCCGGCGACTTCCGGGGTCTCGCCGCGTTCGATCCGAGTGCGGAGATCGGCCTTGATCAGGCCGCTCAGGCAGGCCTGCTCTTGCTCTTCGTCGAGGGAGGTCCGACGTAGGAAGTCGGCCCAGAAGCTTGGAAGGTCGACCTCGCCGTGGCGCTGAGACAGCTCCTCGTAAATTCGAACCGTCTGATCGACCCGGTCGAACTGCCCGACCGGGGATCTCATGGGCGAGACCGCTGTCATGACCAACGATCCGATCCGGCCAAGGAATCCTGAAGCTCCTTCAAGAACCGTTGCACCTTGCGAATGTTCCACCCCGTGCGCTCGGCGATCGTCCCATTGTCGTGCCCCTCGCGGCGCAACCTGATGATCTCCCTCTCGACTTCGTTTCGTCGGTCCAGGAGGAGTTCCTCGGTCTCGTGCGCCTGGGCGAACTCGCTGGCCGTCGGATCTCCGGCGGCGATCAGGACCGGCCCCGCGGCGGCGTCGGCCCCGAACATGGGGCGTTCCCGGGTCACGTCTCGTTTCAGGGTGTGACGCCGGCGATGCTCGTCGACCACCTTCTGCTCAGCCACCTTGCTCAGGAAGGCGATCAAGTGGTCGGCCGTCGGGAACCTGAGCTGATCGAGATTCGCCGCCAGACTCTTCATCACGTCGCTGGCGAAATCCGTGGAATCGTAAAGGGACCGCATCGACTGATTGAGCTTGCGCCGCACAACCCGTCGCACCTTGGGATAACACTCGCGAAACAGCGTCTCCCAGGCTGCCTGATCCCCCTCTTGCAACTTCTCAAGCGCCTTCGAGAGATCGTCGCCGATCTCTCGGTCCGAAAGTGTGATCATGGCCTGTTCCCTCCCCCTCAAGCTCAGGGAGGCGTCGCGTGGGTCGCCCGAAGCGAGCATCATCGTTCAGATGGGCGGCGACCTGCTTAACGCTCCCATCGCTCACCCGATTATTGTATCGGGGAAGCGGAGGCGCGGAAACCACATCCACTCCAAATTGCTGGCAAGATCTTGTCAAAATTCCTTATCAAGCGGCGGCTTGGAAGGCTTAGGGTAAATGCGAAGAAAAGATCACGGGCGACGGCCTGAGTGGACCCCGGGAGGAGGGGGCCCACCACCGCTAATTAAGGGTGGATGAGATCGGTCTTTACCTGACGGTGGTCGGTCGCGGGGCGGCGTCGACCCGGCGAAGTTCAGGCGATGAGAATGGGCGTTTCACCGATCGGGTCCGGAGAGTCGGGGCCCGTGAACGGAGGCGCGGGATCGATCGGAGGGACGGGGACCGTGACGGGGGCGACGGGGTTGATGAACGAGGGGGGCGGGTCGCACGGCACGGTGACCGGTGAGACGGGGTTGATGAAGCTGCCCGGGATCACGAGCGTGGGCATGGATTCCAGGACGGGGCTGAAGGCTCGGCGCGTACGCATAGCGTACCTCCTGATGGTACAGGGGTGAAAATGAGAAAATTCGAAGAAATCGAACTATTAATACGAGTGTAGTACTTCGATGCGAAAGAAATCATGCGCCCGGGCGAGCCCGGGCGTTCGGGCGGAGAAGGGACGCGCCCGGATGCGGCCGTGGATCAGGGCCGCATTCGGAGCGTCGTGGGTCGGAATCGTGCTAGATGTTACTATGTCGGCGGATGCGGGCGAACAGTTGATCGGAGCGGCGATGGATCGCCGAAAAGTACTCTGCGGGCGAGGGGAACCAAGGGCTGTTCGGTCAATTCAGCGATGCGATCATCGCGCGGACGACGGGAGAAGGCCTGTGGTCGATTATCGGTCGCCCGTCCGCCGCCGGATAGCGGTCGGCGGGCAGAAACGCGAGACTGGCGGGGCGATACAGCGGGCAACTGCGATGCTGAGCAGCCGCCCCTTCCTCGAATTTGACGGCCAGGTCCATGCGGCCTGCTCGGGCGGCCACAAGATAACGACCTAGTGCTGACAGCCGGGCGTCGCGTTCGCCGAGGACCTCGTCGATCGGACGTCCACTCAGGATCGACCGCTCGGCGCGCGTGATCTCGCGGCGAAGTTCTCGTTCCAGTTGACGGACGATCCCGCGAACCCGACGCCGATAGGCTTCGCCGGCCGCCGCGCTCGTGAGATCGCTCCACGCGTCGCCGACCCCCGGCTTCAACGACTGGGACGCGACGAACAATTCCGGGTCGATTGGAATCGCCGGATCCTCGCCGTGAAGTTGCACGAGCAACTGCGCCGCGGCCGTCCAGACCCGCATCGTGGAACATCCTTCGTTCCACTCCACGCCTCTGGCGTGGTAAGACCGCAGAATCCGCCTCGCCAGACCGTCAATTTCTCGTTGGGTGGTCAGGGCCACGTTCGATCCTCGGCTCGAGATCCGGGCTGGAAACCGTTGCACGTCCCAATGAGGCGATTCGGTCCTCGATCGCCCCCCGTTGCTGGTCAGAACCAGGCATCGGATTTCGATCCGCGCCGCGACAAAATTCAAAAGAAAATCCGAAAGCAAGTTTTAATACATGACTGGATGATTGCGTGACTCCAAGGTTTTCGTCGCCTGGGACTTGGTGAGAAGGGCTTTGCCGACGACGTGGGCGATATGGTATCGATGAACGTACGGCGACGTCGCGATTCCTCCTTGGGTGCTCTCCTTGAGGCGGTCCGCGTCGATCGCCCCCCCCGCGATTCCGTTGGAGACGCGGACGCGGAGCAACGGGCGGGGCTGTCGAGGCGGGGCGAGGGGGCGTGAACCACAGAGGCGTTCCTCGGAGTCACTTCTCATGAGCGACTTCCGTTCGGATTCTGAATGGGACGAAATCAAGGACGGACTTTCCCGGCGCATCCGTGAAGTTCGCATGGAGTTGTACGGCGAGCACGGAGGACCGCTGCTGGCCGAAGCGATGGGGATGCCGTTTCGCACCTGGGTGAGCTATGAGTCGGGCGAGAGCATGCCCGCCCAGTCGCTCCTCCGGTTCATCGAGGTGACGCGGGCCGACCCGCACTGGTTGCTCACCGGCGAGGGGCGGAGGTTCGCCTCGTGACGAGATTCGGGGCCATGACGGTTGAGTCGGAGGTTGTCGTCGCGCCCTCAAGGAGCCGTAGCGGCCTTCCCGGACGGAGGTCGCTCCAGACTTCGTCCTTGCCCCAGGGCCAGGAGATCGTCAAGGTGTCGACGCGGGCCGCGTCGCCGATCCCCAGAAAGAGCCGGGGGGGCGAGCAGGACAGGTAGCTGCCGCCGCCGGCAAGATCCAGATCGGAAGAGCGTCGTGTAGGGAAAGAGGG
>CALCIC010000410.1 GCA_937907405.1 uncultured Isosphaeraceae bacterium
CCACGCCGTCGCCCCGGATCACGTAGGCGCCGTCGATCGCCGAGTACTCCTTGATCGTCTCTTCAAGCCGGACGTCGAGCAGGTTCCGCTGTTCCTCGGGATAGCCGTGGAACGGATTGAAGACGAGCTGGTGGCTCTGGGACAGCACGCGCTCGCAGTCGCCGATCACGAACAGAGCCCCGACGGGCCGGCCCTCGCGGCCCTCGACGCCCAGCTCGCTGGCGATGTTCAGCACGCGCTCGAAGACCGGCGGGCTGACGTCCGGCGGCAGCGGATCGGCCGCGCTCGAGGAGAACATCTCGATCTCGGTCCCCATGTCGAGGACCATGATCGTGTCCAGCGAACCCGAGCGGTCGACCCCCGTGAGGCAGAGGATTCGGTCCCCGGAGTGGATCAGGCTCTCGGCGGCGGCCATCAGCGTTGCGACCTTCACCTGCCCGGCGCGGGTCATCGCGATGTCGGGAAGCTGGACGACGTGGCAGGTGTCCTTGTACTCGTCGGGGGGCTGAAATCCGCAACGCCGCGAGACCAGGATGATGCGAAAGTTGACGTCCTGGATCAGCGCCTTCAGGTCGTCGTCCGCCTCGACGACGTCGGCGTGCAACATGATCACGCGCGCGCCGACCTCACGGGCGATCGCGTGCGAGTGGCGGACCAGGCTGCGAGTGAGCGGCTTCATACGCGTGGATCGTCATTGGGTCAGAGTGGGAGGCGCGACGACGGATTCCTGCGGCGCCTCGACCTCGACGGCGATGCAAAGGATTCCCAGATCATCGTACCAGGTCGCGTTGCCGGCGATCCCCGTCTGAACGATTCGAAGTCGGTTTTCGCCGGCCTTCAGCAGATCGGCGGCGATCGGAATTCGGATGCGTTCGACGGTCTCGTTGGCGGTGCGGACGTAACGGTTCAGATAATCGAATCGAACGCCGTTGAGCTCGACGAAGGTCTTCAACTCGCCCCGTCGGACGAACTCGGAGAACGGCAGGCCGGACGCCTCGCCCACGACCTGGACCACGTCGAGCACGAGGAACCGGGCCCCTTCCAACCCCTCGGGCAGCGCGAACGACCGTTCGAGGACGCCCCCCTCGGGGTGGGGCGGGTCGAGCAACGGCGGGGTCACGGAGATCTCGTCGCCCAAATGGTGCGCGGAAGGATCGATCACCCGCCGCCAGCCGGCGGGCAGGACCTGTAGCCGTTGCAGCCGGTCGCGGGGGATTTGAAGCGAGCCGGCGAACGGCGTGGCCATTGTGAGCGTCGAATCCGAGAGGGACGTCACGGCCCCCTCGGCGAAGTCGCGGTCTTCGGCGGGGTCGCCGGCCGACGCGCGCCATTCGGCCCGGACGAGCGTCCCTTGCACCGGGGCGCTCTCGGCGGGGGTCCGTCGCAGGTAGACGCCGGCCAGGTCGCTCCAATCGATGGCCGCCGGGCGGTCGTCCACCGTCATCTCGATTCGGTCCCCCCCCCCTTGCGTGATCGTCCCGAAAAGCTGATCGCCGACGACCAGCCGGGCCTCGTCCTGGGTGGGGTCGATCTCCAGACTCGCCGGCGGCTGGGAGAACCGGGCGACCTGGACCTCTCCCACGAACCCCCCCCGCCCCGCGTTGGGAGACTCGGGCCCGGACGTCGCCAGCCGGATCGATTCGAGTGGTCCCGGCGGCCCCTTGCCGTGCGCCAGCTCCTTGCCGTCGACCGCGATCTCGGTGCGGTGGGGGTCGAATCGGACCGACAACCGCCGCCATCCGTCGGCCCGAGCCAGCCGCTGCACGGACAGCGACGGTCCCGAAGGCGACTCGACCGCCAGGCTGTCCTCCGACCATCCCAGGATGATCCGGACGTCCGCCTTGCCGGTCGGGGCGCGGTAGCTCAGGGTGAGGGTCCAATCCTGCTCGGGGTGCGGTTCGCCGTCGTCGCGGAACGTCAGGTCGATCCGGCCGGCGTTCAACGGCTCATCGAACCGGCGCTCGATCGACGCCCCTCCCGGCGGCATCGCCAACGCTCGATCGTTCGGCGAAGGCCCCGCGTCGGCGACGATCGTGGGCTTGCCGGCGACCTTCCAGGTCGAGCCGTCGAGCGTGTCGAAGGCGTCGACGAGGATGCGGGACTCGCCGAACCGCTGCACCACCGCCTGGACCCCCGGCCGGTGGACCTCGACCGGATCCGCCTGCCAGGGGACGGCGAGCCGCACGCCGGTCTTGGTGATCCGACCCAGCATCCCGGAGATCCGCGCGGTCTCGCCGACCTGGACCTGAAACAACGGCGGGATCGTCGT
>CALCIC010000411.1 GCA_937907405.1 uncultured Isosphaeraceae bacterium
TCCTGCCGGTCGCGCCCTCGTGGGCGTTGCAGGCGATCTCGCTGATGTCGCTGTTCACAGCGCTGTACGCGGCCGGCATGGCACTGGTGCAGCGGGAGGCGCGTCGGTTCTTCTGCTATCTCTTCCTCAGCCACTCGTCGCTCGTCCTGGTGGGCGTCGAGACCGCCGTCCCCGTCGGGCTGACCGGCTCATTGAGCCTCTGGCTCTCGGTCGCGCTCTCCATGACGGGCTTCGGCCTGGCGCTGCGGTGCGTCGAGACTCGAGTCGGCCGCATCCTCTTGACCGAATTCCACGGCCTCTACGAACAGATTCGCCTGATGGCGGGCCTGTTCCTGCTGACGGGGCTGGCCAGCATCGGCTTCCCGGGGACCGTTGGGTTCGTGGGGGTCGAGCTGCTTGTCGAGGGGGCGGTCGAGGCGTTGCCGATCGTCGGGTCGCTGGTCGTCGTCGTCGCGGCCCTCAACGGCCTGGCCGTGATCCAGGCGTACTTCCGGATCTTCACCGGACGGCCGCACGTCTCGACGATCGACCTCCAGATCCGTCCCGCCGAGCGCGCCGCGGTCCTGATCATCTCCGCCCTGATCCTGGCCGGCGGGATCTATCCGCAACCCGGCGTGAGCAACCGCTATCGGGCCGCGCTGAAGCTCGCCGCGATGCGCGACGGCGGCGCGTCGGCCCATCCCCCTCGGCGGGACCTGGGCCCAACAGCCGACGCGGGGGCGGAGGCCCCGCGCGGGCGACGCTAAGCTTCTCGACGACCAACGTTCCGAACCACCGCTTGACTTTCGTCGTACAGTGACGGCGTCGCCGGACTGGAATCCAGGCCCGGCCTTGTCGAAAAGGATGGATCGGGAGCTTGAACGAGATGGGAACCGAACGCGATGAGAGTCGAATCGTCCGCCTGAACCTCACGTTTGATGGCGCGCATCCATCGCCTGATCGATTCCAGGCCGATCCCGACCACCCCGACCACCCTCGTTCCAATTCGGCGGCCCCGACCCGGCCGGATGCGGACGAGGTCGGCCGGTTGATCATTCAGGGCAACCGGCGCTACGCCGAGTTCGTGGCGGCCTGCTCCGCGGCGCTGGAAGGAAAACGGCCCTCGACGCGGAATCATCCGTTGTTCCTGTCGGATCGCGAACTCGGACTCGGCGTCTTGCACAAAACGCAATCGCCTAGCCTGGCGGTCATGAGCTGCATCGACTCGCGCGTGCCGGTCGAGCTGGCCACCGGGCAAGCGGGCAACACCATGTTCCGGATCCGGACGGCCGGCAATTCCCTGACTCCGATCGGCGAGGCGCGTGGGAGTCTGGAGTACATCCTGGATGCATTTTCGGTGGGCAGCCCGTCCGGGACGAAGTCGGTGCAAGCGATCCTCGTGCTCGGCCACACCCTCTGCGGGGCGGCCGGCTCGGTGCATCAGGCGGTGACGGAGGGTAGGCGGAGTCAATCGGGAGCGCCTCGGGTTTCCCTCGCGGCCATCGTGAACGCGATGACGCCGCTCGTTCGTTCGGTCGTTGCCGCGTTCCCGAGCGACGCTCCCGAAGTCCAGCGCGACATCGTCTCGCACGCGAACAGCATCTTCACGGCGATCCAGGTCAAGCAGATGGCGGAACGGCAGGGGGCGTCGGACGGGCTCAAATTCTACTACGCCACCTACAACGTTCTGAGCCCGGAGCTGTTCAGCACGAACCTCCCGACCGATCGCGATCGACGAGGGTCGGAGGCGGTCGCCGAATTCCTGGCGTCGGAACCGAGCTACGACCTCGACAGGCTTCTCGTCTGGAATCACGAGGCGGCCTCCGAGGGCTACGGCCTTCAGCCGCTCGACGATGCGATTCAGGCCGCCGTCCTCGCGGAAGCGGGGGCCTTCGGCCGCGCGTGCCATGATCCGCGGCGGGGGGGCTCGCGGCTTGTGTGACGCGGGGGATCGCCCCGCGCGTCAGCCCCGCGTCGCGTGGATGACGCGGGGGTGGCCGTTCAGGTCGCGGATCGTGGGACGGAGCGTGTATTCGGGATGGGCCTCGATCCGCTCGCGGACGGCGGCCTCCTGGGGGGAGCCGATCTCAAGGATCAGGTGGCCCCGGGGCTTGAGCAGGGGAAGGGCGTCGGCGATCAGCCGGGTGACGACGGTCAGGCCGTCGGGGCCGCCGTCGAGGGCCAGCCGGGGCTCGTGGTCGCGGACTCCGGGTTCGAGTCCTTCAATGTCGGCGGTCGGGATGTAAGGGGGGTTGGAGACGATCACGTCGAACGGCGGCCGGCCGACGACCGGGCCGAGCAGATCGCCTTCCAGGAATTCGATGCGTTCCGCCAGGCCGTGGCGGGCGGCGTTCTTGCGGGCCTGGGCGAGCGCCTCGGGCGACAGGTCGACGGCGACGAATTCCGCCTGGGGGAGATGGTGCGCGCAGGCGATCGCGAGGCATCCCGAGCCGGCGCCGACGTCGACGACGCGGGCGGCCTCGCGGCCTTTCAGGGCTTCGAGAACCTCGACGACCACGAACTCGGATTCGGGACGAGGGATGAGGACCGCGGGCGAGACGTCGAACCGGAGCGAGTAGAACTCCTTGCGACCCACGAGGTACGCCACCGGAGCGCCCTCGGCGCGACGGCGGACCAGTTCGCGGTAGCCCTGGCGGGCGCGGTCGCCGACGACGTCCTCGAAGTGGGTGTAGAGCTGAACCCGCTCCCACTCCAGGACCGACGCCAGCATGACCTCGGCGTCGAGCCGGGGGCTCTCCGAGCCGCGCGTGCGGAGGTAGCTGGTCGTCCAGTTGAGGAGGCGGCCGACCGTCCAGACGTCTTCCGGCTTCTCGGCCGCGCCGGCGTGCGAGTCCCGAGTGTCCAAGGCCATGGCGTGTCCCTTTCCGCGCGGCCGCCTGGCGTCAGGCGTCGCCCAGTTGTTCGCGACGATCGTGGTCGATCAGGGCCTTGGTCAACCCGAGCAGGTCCCCCTGGATGATCTGGTCCAGGTTGTAGAGCGTCAGGCCGATTCGATGGTCGGTCACGCGATTCTGCGGGAAGCTGTAGGTGCGAATCCGCTGGGAACGGTCGCCCGAGCCGATCAGCGTTCGACGCGCCTGATCGCGCTGGTTCCGGGCGTTTTCGTGGATCTGGTCGTACAGGCGGGTGCGGAGGATTCGCATCGCCTTGGCCTTGTTCTTGTGCTGGCTGCGCTCGTCGCGGCAGTTGACGACGATGCCCGAGGGCAGGTGCGTGATTCGGACGCCGCTCTCGGTCTTGTTCTGGTGCTGGCCGCCGGGGCCGCCGGAGCGCATCACGTCGATCTGGAGATCCTCGGTGCGGATCTCGATCTCGACGTCCTCGGGTTCCGGCAGGACGGCCACGGTGGCCGCCGAGGTGTGGATCCTCCCCTGGGTCTCGGTCTGGGGGACGCGCTGGACGCGGTGGCCGCCGCTCTCGAATTGGAGGTGACGGAACGCCCCCTCGCCGTTGAGGCTGAACGAAACTTCGCGAGATCGGAAGAGCACACGTCTGAACTCCAGTCACCTTGTAATCTCGTA
>CALCIC010000412.1 GCA_937907405.1 uncultured Isosphaeraceae bacterium
CCAGGAGAAGAAGGTCGGCAAGCTTTCCGGCGGCGAACGCAACCGCGTCCATCTGGCCAAGCTCCTCAAAAGCGGCGGCAAGCTGCTCCTGCTCGACGAGCCGACCAACGACCTCGACGTCGAGATGCTCCGGGCGCTTGAGGAAGCGCTCATCGATTTCGGCGGCTGCGCCGTGGTCATCAGCCACGATCGCTGGTTCCTCGACCGCGTCGCCACCCACATCCTCGCGTTCGAGGGGGACAGCAAGGTCGTCTGGTGCGATGGCAACTACGAGACCTACGAAGCGCAGCGCCACGAGCGGCTGGGCCTGGACGCCGACCAGCCGCACCGGATCAAGTACAAATCGCTGACGCGATGACGGACCGAGTCGCTTCCGGCCGCGCCGCCTCGTGGAGCGGAACGCCCCGCGAGGCGGGTTCGACCCGCCGCCGAGTTTGCTTCTTCGATCGGACTCGCGAACAGTGAAGAAGCCTGGAAGCAAGATCATGAGGGAGGATTGACGACGTTGGCGGAGGAGTCGAAGCCATCCCGGGTGTTGGCGGTCGTAAACTCGCATTCCGGAAACGCCGATTCGGCACGGGTGGTGGAGACGTTGCGCGCGCGATTGTCCGAGCGTTCCCCGGGCTGCGTCCTGGCGATCCACGAGACCGACAGGGGGGAGGATCTCGCGTCGACCGTCCGAGAGAGAGTCGCGCGCGAGGGATTCGAGCTGGTCGTCGCGGCGGGGGGGGACGGCACGGTTTCCGAGGTCGCCAACGGGCTGGTGGGGGGCGAATCGGTCCTGGCGATCATCCCGCTGGGCACGACCAACGTCCTGGCGCGCGAGCTGGGGGTGCCGCTCCATCTTGAAGGGGCGTGCGGCCTCGCATCGGGCCCGAGTTCCATCGCGCGGGTCGACGCCATGAAGGTCGGCTCGTCGTATTTTTTCACGCAGATCGGCGTGGGGATCGACGCGTTGATGATTCATGACACGTCGGCGCGTGACAAGCGTCGCATGGGGGTCTTCGCCTACGTTCGGTCCTGGTTGAGAAGCCTCGTCGGAGTCAGGCCCCGACGGCTCACCGTCACCGCCGACGGCTTCTCCGTCCAGACGCGCACGCGGCAGGTGATCCTGGCCAACTGCGGAACCCTGGGGATCTCGGGGCTCCGATGGGGGCCGGACGTTCGGGTCGACGACGGTCGAATCGACGTCTGCATCTTCCGGCCCAGGACGCCGCTCGACTACCCGGGGATCGCCTGGCACTTCATGCGAGGCCGGCACCGCAGCGAACCCCGGCTGATCTACCTGAACGCCTCGCGAACGGTGACGATCCAGGCCGACGATCCGCTTCCGGTCCAGGGGGACGGCGAGAACCTCTCGCAGACTCCGCTGACGATGGAGGTGGTGCGAAACGCGGTCCGCGTCGTTGCGCCGGCGATCGCCGCGGCCTCTGCAGAGCAAGAAAACGGTCGGATCGAGGATCGCTCAGGGCTTTGAACCAATCACGATTCACGCCGTCGAGGCTCGCGGCGAGGCCGGTCGTCGAGGTAGGCGCCGACGACGCGTCGAAGTTGATGGTGGCTTTCACCGCGCTTTCAAAGGAAGAAGCGGGGCGCGGGATAGACGCGCCGAACGCGGGGTTGAAGCCTTCTTCGACAAAAGACGGCGCCACCAGGACATGCTGGATTTTGAGTCGCCGGGTCGCGATTTCGGGTCGAGCCCCACCTCCCAGGCGAAATCGATCCCCACGAGGTTCCCAGACGCGGCGGCGGTGACGACGTGTCCGATGATCGTCCGCCCGGTTCCGAAAGGCCGACGCTCGCTCGGCGGCAAGATCAACCGGACGACTTCGCCCCTCTCGAGCGCCTTCGGCAATGCGAGGGAAAGCCCTGACCTGCTCAGGCCCTTGAGCACGCCGGTGATCGGTCCACCCCCGTCCAACTGATAAACCAACACCTGACGCCGTCCCTGGCTCGACGGTCCTGAGATCATCGAGCACCTGCTTCGGATGAATGACCGAGCCCACTTCGCTCCGCACCGAGGCTCCATCGCCTGGCGATCCACATATCGAACACTAGGCCGCGATTTGGGCGGGTGGGATGGTCTGAGTCGAGTAATCCGAAAGCTCGCCAGGGCCCGAGTGGGACCGAAGGCTGCAAGAGAGGTCGTGATCTCAAGGCGTCTCCGCGGATCGCACGACTCACCTCGGCTCGGGGTCCGATCCGACAGGCCGGGAACCTGGCTTCGCGATGATCGGCCTCTCGTTGCGCCTTTCGCGGTTCAGTCGGTCGAACAGGTCCATCATGACGTGTGTGGGGGTCCGAGGACACTTCCGGAATCGAGCGCTCGCTTCCGCGTTTTGCCTGATGAATCGCGGGGAATCCCGTGTTTCCCGGTATTATCTCGCCGGTTGGTACCCGGATTGCAATTCCTGGGTCTCCCCGTGGCAAGGGCGGTCGCACAACCTCGAACGGCCAAGCGCTTACTGGCAGCGACCACGGCCCACGGCCCGACTCGTTTACGGGGGGCTTTGGAGCCCCCGGCTTCAACACGTACGGAGATTTCAATCATGCGATTCAACAAGAGCATCGTGATCGCCTCGACGATCGCCGCCGCCTTTTTTGCGACGAGCGGCCGCGCCGATGACAACCCGGGGCCGATCGACAGCCTGGGCGACCTGCAAGACACCGCCAAGATGCTTTTCAAGATGGCCGACAGCAACAACGACGGTCTGATCTCGCAGAAGGAGGCGGTCGACGTCGGCAACCTGATAGTCGGAGGCTTCTTCTTCCGGGCCGACGCCGACGGCGACGGCAAGGTGACCAAGGCGGAAGCCGACCAGGCGCAAGAGAACCTGTTCGCCAAGCGCCCCTTGCTTCGGTTCCTCTCCGAGCGCACCAAGCAAGAGACCGCGCATCAGGGCGATCAGCAGAAAGTCGACCAGGCCAAGCAGAACGTCATGAACATGGTCGACGCCAACCAGGACGGCTCGCTTGACGCCGCAGAACTGCGGCAGGCCGTGCAGACCGCCGTGCAGAGCCTGTTCTTGACCGCCGACCGCAGCGGCGACGGCCAGCTCAGCCCCGACGAACTGAACAGCTCGGTCGTGGAGATGGGTCGCGCCGGCATCCAGGCCGCCTTCCAGACCGCCGACGCCGACAAGAACGGCGCGGTGAGCCGCGAGGAATTCAACACGGCGCTGGTCAAGCCGGCCGGAGTGTTGTTCCGCGTGCTCGACGCGAACAACGACGGTCAGATCTCGGACGAAGAACTTCGCACCGGCACCCAAATCCTGGTGCGCGAACTGAAGAACCTTCGGGTTCCCGAACCGGCCAACTCGCTGCCGAAACAGATTCAGAACGCCGTCGAATCCCCCGCCGCGCGTCCGGCCGCGGGCGTCGGCGTCGCGCCGGCCCCCGTCGTCCGCCCCCAGTAACGATCTCCCGAGTTCGATCGGCTGATCGTTGATCGGAAACCCTTCAAGGCCCGTCCGCGCCAGGCGGGCGGGCCTTTCGTCGTTCTCGGCCCCCTTGTCAGCGAC
>CALCIC010000413.1 GCA_937907405.1 uncultured Isosphaeraceae bacterium
TTCGCAGGCGCTGATTCAGGTCGACGACGGTCCGATCACGCAGCAAGCGGCCGGCAAGTTGACGGTGCATTCGGCGGGGACCCGCAACCCGTTCGGCCTCTGCCTCGACGCTCGGGGCCGCCTCTTCTTCACCAACAACTACAATCGCGCGGTCACCAACGGCGATGGCACGACCGTGCGGGATCAACCCAGGGATCAGACGAGCACGTTCATCGGCGAGGACGTGCACGACCAACTTTTTATGGCCGTTCCGGGGGCGGATTACGGGTACGCCGACGACAACTGGCGAGGCCGGTCGCCGATGCTTCCGCTGGGGGCTTCCGGGAACAATCGCGTCCGGTCGATCACCTTCGACAACCTCGCCAACCCCGGCCCGTACACTCTGCCCGACCCGGCCCATCCGGTGGGCCTTGGCCCCAGCGCATCGGCCGACGGGTGCGCGTTCTTCTACGCCGGCGGGCTTCCGCCTGAGTTGATGGGCAACGTGTTCATCGCTCGTTACAATCCGTCGGTCACGGACCACTCCAATCCGCCCAACACACTCAACTACGCCGACCTGGTGGCCGTCGACGTGCAGACCGGCGCGATCAAGCGCGTGGCCTCTCAATTCAGCAATCCCATCGCCCTTCTCTCCGACGGCGCGGGGCGCCTGCTGATCGCCGACTTCTCGGCCGGGGGCGCCGGCGTGATCTACGCGCTCAGAGTCAATCCTTGATCCGCGAACCGGCGGCTACGCCTCTCCGTTTGCAGCCCTGAAACTCCAAAAGGCGATTCATAATGATAATGCGACATCCTGGAAAGCTCGGCTTCGCGATTGTTCTTGCGTCGGTCTTGACCTCGCTGGCGCCTTCCGCCCGGGGCGACCTGGCGTTGAGTCTGGCCGTCGACGTCGCCGCGCGGCCGGGCGGGCTGAACCTCTACCAATATACGCTCTCGAACCTGTCGGACAGCACGTTGCCGGTCGTCCAGTTCGATCTCGCGGTCGCGGCCGCCGCCGACCTTCAGGACGTCGCGGGGCCCGTCGGATGGAGCTTCGACTATACGCCCGGCGACGTCTTCGTCTCGTTCTACTCCGACGGCCCCGATTCGGACCTGGCGCCCGGAGCTTCGGGACAGTTCTCATTCCTGAGCCGTCTGGGGCCGGTCCTTATGGACTATTTCGTCGTCGGCAGCGACCCGCCCATCCAGATCGTCGACCAGGGCCGGATCGGCTCCCCCGGCGCGGCCGCCGTCCCCGAGCCGGCCGGCCTCGTCCTCGCGGCCCTTGGTCTGACCGCTCTGGGCTTCGTCCGCCGCCTCGGGTGATTCCGACTCGATCGCGGGTTCCTGAAGAGTCCGCGGCTTTTACCGCGATTGATACAGGACGACGTTGTGCGTCGAGCCGCCGATGACGACGACGTCGGGCTTGCCGTCGCCGTCGACGTCGCCTCCCCGGAGGTCCTGAGCGGCGACGGCCTGGTCGATGATCGTTCGGCGCCACGTCCGGGAATCGGCGTTGTAGTCGTAGAGCGCGACGCGATGACCCTTGCCCCGGTGGCCGGCGAAGATCTCGTCCTGGCCGTCGCCGTTCAGGTCGACCACCCAGAGCGCGTGGCCGTCGGCGAGCGTGTCGTCGAGCACCGTCCGGGGGCCGAATTCGAGCGAGTCGGCCGACTTCTGGGGCCAGACCACCACGTCCGTCCCATGCCAGGGCTCGACCGTCGCCAGGAACATCCGGCCGTCCTTGAACTTCCCCCGGTGGATCTCGCTCGCCCCGCGTTTAGGCCGCTCGCCAGTCGCGCCCGGGACGAGGGCGCGGACCTGGGCCTTGGCCTTGCCGTCGCCGGGTTCGACCAGCGTCACGCCCTCGTTGCTGGCGACCAGGACGACCGGCCGCTTGATCGGGCCGAACGACGGCAGGATCTCGGCCGCGTGCGTCACCAGGCGATTCGCGAGCGGAGCGACCACGAATCCCCGGGCGGGCCCGAGGAAGACGCCGCCCGGAACGACGGAAACGATCTGCGCCGGGTCGTCGTAGGTCGGGGGCTTCGCCGCCGGGCCGAAGATGGGGGCGACGAGGAGTTGGAGGCGGCCGTCGCCGTCGAGGTCGCCCCAGCGGAGCCGGTGGATGCTCGGGATGTTGGGGCAAGGCTCGACGACCCACGGGTCATCGAGGGTCGCCCCTTGCTTCGCCAGCAGGAGCTTGCCTCGGTTCGGCTGGTTCATCTCGAACTCGTAGGCGATGGCGATCTCGGCCTTGCCGTCGCCGTCGATATCGGCCGCCGCGCTGCTGATGACCCCCGGGGCGGTCATCTTGTCGGTGATGATCCGCTTCTTCCACGTCGGGTTCTGATACCAGGCGCAGACGTCGCCGCCGAGGCCGACGACGTCGAGCTTGCCGTCGCCGTCGACGTCGGCCGTCTCGACCTGATAGCCGCCAGGGAAATCGGCGTCGATGACGATCCTGTCGAACGCGAACGGCGAGGGCGCGTCGGCGTCGGCCTCTCCCGCGACCAGTCGGCCGGCCGCCGAAATCAGAACAAACGCCGCGATGATGGCTTTCTTCACGATGATCGGTCCTCTGCGTGGTTCAGAACTACGGCTCGGCGCGCTTGGCGGTCCAGCCGGCGGGGATGCCGGCGGTGTTCTCGGGCTTGACCAAAACCTGGTTGATGTCGGGGTCCTGGGCGGAGTCGCTCTCGGCGAGCTTGATCCGGTTCTCGAGCTGGGCGATCTTGAGTTCGAGCACGGCGACGCGGGCCTCAAGTTCGTCGGGCCGTCGGGCGCGGGGGACCTCGGGATAGCCGAGCTGGCGCTGCAGCGCCGAGAACAGGTACAACGGGTCGCGGCCTCGGTTGGCCCGGGCGATCTTGCCTTCCTTCTCGCCGAAGAGGGGCGGATACTTGGGCTGGAAGTCGGGCTTGAGCCGTCTTCGCTCGTCGACGAAGTAGGCCGAGCGGACGAAGATCAGGTCGGCGAAATCGACGTCGCCCAGCCGGGTCTGAAGCGTCAAGATGTAATCGCGCCAGTCTTCGTCGTAAAACGGGTCGCGGGCCATCGCGGCGAGCCCCTTGGTGTAGCCCAGCCGGTTCCGCGACAGCGACTCGAATTGATAGATGAACAGCCCCGCGAGCGACGGCCCCTTGGCCTTGAATTCGGCCTCGCGTTCCAGGATCAGCAGCGCCTGCTCCATGGCGAACCGGCTGAGGTCCGCCTCGGCCTGGGCGATCACGTGGGTCTGGAACGCGGTGAAATAGTGTTCGATCCGCGCCATGGCCGGCGACATCATGCCCGAGATCTTGCTCTCGGTGTGGAGGAAGCCGACCGCCAGCGGCAGCCTGGTGGTCGACAACAGCTCCTCGCCGATCCGCCCGAGGATCTCCTGCGACGGCAGCCCGTCGGCCAGCCGCGCGCGGAACGCGTGGAAGAAATACGCCTGCTCGATGAACTCTTCGCGATCGAGCACCGGCATCATCGGCTCCTGAAGCTGGCTAAGGACGTCTCCGCCCTCTCCGGGTCGCGGCGGCCGGCGCTCATGGAAGTCTCGGAAAACCTCGGCCGAACGACGAGTGTAACATCGCAGCCGCCGGAGGAACACGCGGCCGACTCGTCGAGCCGGCTTCGAGGATCGCTGTCGCCCGCGATCCCTTTTTGCGGCTCGATCCGAAAATTCGGTCCAGTCGCGCGGCCTGGCGGCCGATTCAATGGATGGAATACGCCTTCCGAACCGCGGGCGGGCCTCCCTGCCATCTTACATGAAACCATGGAGCGCGCGCGATGGGGCGGCCGGCGCGATGCATCATCCTTGCGGTTCTGGCGCTGTCCGGCGCGCGATGGGGGGCGGCTCAAGAGCCGGGTGCCCGCGCGCCCGACGAACCGGCCGCGAACGCCCCGAGCGCCGGGCCTCCTTCCAGCCCCCGACGCGAGCCGCGATCCTTCCACGACTGGCTGCTGGGACCGCTCTCGGGGAAGGAGGACCCGGACGGGCCGATCAACACCGACCGTCCCAGCTTCACGCCGGCCAACACGGTGGTGCCGAAGGGGAGACTGCAGATCGAGTCGGGGTTTAGCTTCACCCACGATCGGACTTCGACGTCATCGACCGGCGCATACGTGTACCCTGAACTGGCCGTGCGCGTCGGGATCGCCAGGCGGGTGGAGTTCCGCACCTACTGGCTCGGCGAAACCGACATGTTCAGTCGGCCCAACCGGCCCGGCGCTCCAACCCAGATCACGCGCGGGGCGAGCGATATGGAAGTCGGGTTCAAGACCCAGTTGCTCTTCGGCGACGACGAGAAGCGATGGCGGCCGACGACCGCCTTGATCACCTCGGTGATCGCGCCGACGGGTGGAAACTCGCCCTTTGGGTCGCAATCGGTCAGTCCCTTCGTCGCGTTGCTGTACGGCTGGAGCCTCACGAAGCACCTGACGCTCGCGGGAGGGACCGGAGAGGTTTCGAGCCGGCGACGGATTCTGGGCGGGCCCAACCCTCACAGCGACAACTTCGAGCAATTCTTCCAATCCGCCCTGTTGTTCTATTCGCCGAATGAACGGCTGACCTTGTACCACGAGTGGTACGCCCTGATGTACACGAACGCCGACGACGACCGCCCGTTGCACAACATGGACTCCGGCGTCCTGTACCGCCCGACGCCCAACACCCAACTCGACCTTCGCGCCGGCTTCGGCGTGGGCGACCGCCCGGGCGACTTCATCACCGGCGCGGGGTTCTCCGTCCGCTTTTGAAGCGACGGGTCAACCGACGAGTTCGCGGATCGGCTCGCCGTTTTCGATCAGGCGCGTCGGCCGGCCGGAGCGGTCTTCGAACGTAACGGCTCGGGAGTCGATGCCGAGGTGGTGATAGACCGTCGCGGCGACGTCCTGGGGGCTGATCGGCCGGTCGACCACGTGCTCGCCCCGCGCGCTGCTGCGGCCGATCACCTGGCCCATCCGCATTGATCCGCAGCCCATCAGGACGCTGAACGCGTTGCCCCAGTGGTCGCGGCCGGCGTCCTTGTTCATCCGGGGGGTGCGGCCGAATTCGCCCATCGCCACGACCAGCGTCGAGTCGTAAAGCCCGCGGTCGACCAGGTCGTCGATCAAGGCGCCGATCGCGCGGTCGAGCGGCGTGATCAGCTTGTGCGCGCCCTCCTCGGTCTTGAGCTGCGGCGGGGGGCCGTGGTGGTCCCAGGGGACGCAGTTGACCGTCACGAACGGCGTGCCCGCCTCGACCAGGCGGCGGGCCAGGAGGGCGCTCTGGCCGAAGGTGTGGCGACCGTACTTGTCGCGGAGCCTTGGGTCCTCGGCGTCGACGTCGAAGGCGCTGGCGACGCGGGTTCCCGTGAGCATGCCGAAGGCGCGTTCATGGTAGACGTCAAGGTCGCGGAGCTTGGCGTCGGCGTCGCGACGAACCTGGTCCATGGCCGCCAGCATCCGGCGGCGATCCTCCAGGCGGCCGAGCGTCAGGCCGCGTGGGAGCGAGAGGTTCCGGACCTGGTATTTGGGGTCGTTGGGGTCGGACTCGACGATGAAGGGATTGGAGCCGCCGCCGAGATAGGCCGCGTAGTGGAACAGGTTGTCGGTCCCTCCCCGCAGGTGCGGCACGGCCACGTACGGGGGCATTCCCGAGCCCTGCACCCGCTTGAGCCGGGCCGCCGCCGAGCCGATCGACGGCCGCCGCTGCACGGTGTTGTCGGGCGCGTTGAAGGCCGGCCCCTCGTAGCCGGTGAGCATCCAGTGGTTGCCCTTGGTGTGGTCGCCCGTGCCGTGGTTGACCGACCGGAGGATCGCCAGCCGATCCATCCGCTTGGCCTGCTCGGGCAGAAGCTCGCCGAGGTGGACTCCCGGGAGGCTCGTGCCGACGGCGCCGAACGGCCCCCGGAACCCGCTGGGGGAGTCGGGCTTCGGGTCCCAGGTCTCCATGTGGCCGGGCCCGCCGCTGAGCCAGATCAGGATCACGCTCCGCTGCGCGCCGCCGATCGAGCCGACGCCGCGATCCGCCCCCCGGGCCCGGAGCCGGAAGAACTCGGGAAGCGCGAGCCCGCCGACGCCGAGCGTCCCCGCCTGGAGGAAACTCCGCCTCGTCAGCCCGTCGCAATCGCGTGCCGACTCCCCTGGAATCTTGAGCATCGCGCGCTCCTCGCCGCTTGGATTTTAATCAACTCTTGTTAATTTCTTCGGCCGTCGCTGATTTGTCAAGGCCGCGCCGACCCTCCTTCTGGAAGCGGATTTCGTCTCGATTCAAAAAGAGCGGATTTAATGCTTGAAACGTTTTATTGCCTTGATATTGTCATGACGCCTCCATGTCGAATCTAAGGCGATGACGGCTTGCGAACCTGCGATGCAGTCGGCCTTGAGCCCTCGTGCATGGGGCGGGGACGGCAGGAGAGGCGATTGACGACGCAGACGACACCATTTCATTCAGGGGGAAGGAACATGGCAGCGAAGAATTCACGATGCTGGCGGTCGATCGCGTGTGTGACCGCCTTGCTGGCCGGCGTGGCTTCCTCGTCGGCCCGAGCGGACGACAATGGGAAGCGACAGGACGGGGAGGGGCAGTACGCCCAACTCACCGCGCTCTGGTGGCAGTGGATCTTCGCCCAACCGGCCATTGACGTCGGCGGCACGAACACCAACCCGGTGCTGGACTCCACCGGGGCCTACGCGACAGTCGGTCAGGAGAACGGGATCGGTCCGGGCGACAAGACGTTCTTTCTGGCTGGTACGTTCGGCGGCGACGCCGAACGCGCCGTCACGGTGCCCCACGGCAAAACTCTGTTCCTTCCGGTGTTGAACGCCGACTGCGACAATGCCAGCGATCCCCCCACGAATTGGTCGGTGCCCGAACTGAGGGCCCAGGCCAAGGCCGCCATCGACAACCCCCGCTACGCCTACGCCTGTCTCGACGGCGCCCCCTTGGAGATCTTCCGCACGAAATCCCCGACCTTCACCTACACCGTGCCGGATGAGGACAGCATCTACGCCTACTCCGGGAGCGTGGGCCCCCAATTCGAGGGGACGATCAAGCCGGCCGTTTCCGACGGCTACTGGGTCTCGATCCCGCCCCTGCCGCCCGGAACTTACCTCCTTGAATTCGGAGGCGTCAGATCCAACGGTTTCAGCCTTAACGTGACGTACCACCTGACGATCGAGTAAGGCCGATCGGGGCGGGCCCAGGATGGGCGCGGCCCTCGCGGCCGACATCCCCCCGCGCCTCAACGAACATTCGTGGTTGGGGCGGCTTACCTTCGGGTTGCACACGGATGTAGAGAGCGGGAAGCTTTCCCCCGGGAAGCCGATCACCCGATCGGCTTCCCGGGTTTTCACCGCTCACACTCGCCGATCGTGTGATCGGCGTTCACAGGAGAGGCCGGCCTCGATGCGACGATCCGACTCCCGATGCGCAGCTCGAACGTGAGCCGCTGGCATCACGATCGATCCCGAGAAGCTGAAGCGGTTCCGCCCAGGGCGCGTCAGGTTCCGCCGAGGTCCCCACGAGACGGCGGACCGTCGGCCGGCTCGGTCACGCGATCACCGGCTTGACGACGTCGCCGTAGACGTCGGTGAGGCGGAAGTCGCGGCCCGAGTAGCGGTAGGTCAGTCGCGTGTGGTCCAGGCCCATCAGGTGGAGGATCGTGGCGTGGAAGTCGTGGACGTGGACCGGGTCCTGGGCCGGGGCGTTGCCGTACTCGTCGGAGACGCCGAAGCTGAAGCCCCCCTTCACGCCGCCGCCGGCCAGGAAGCAGGTGAAGCATCGGCTGTGGTGGCCGCGACCCCGCGGGGTGAGGTCCTGCCAGGGGGTGCGGCCGAACTCCGAGCAGCCGACGATGAGCGTCTCGTCGAGCAGCCCTCGTTGTTTCAGGTCGGCGACCAGGGCGGCGATCGGTCGGTCGACGTTCCGCGACAGGGCGACGTGGTCGTCGATGTTGTTGTGGCTGTCCCAGTTCGTGTTCGAGCCGACGTCGAACAGCTCGACGACCCGCACCCCCCGTTCGATCAACCGGCGGGCGGTCAGGCACTGGGCGGCGAATGACGCCGGGGCGTCGGCCGACGCGCCGTAGAGGTCGAGCGTCGGCCGCGATTCGCGGCCGAGGTCGAAGGCCTCGGGGGCCTCGCGCATCAGGCCGTAGGCCGTTTCGAAGGTCGTCATCCGCGACGCCAGCAGTTCGTCGCCGTCGCGGGCCGAGAGGTGGGCCTCGTTCAGGTCGTGGAGCATCCGGGCCTCAAGATCGCGCCGCGAAACCGAAGGAACCTGGCTCCTGGCGTCGGGCAGGGGGTCGGGGCCGGGGACGACCCTCACGCCCTTGTGAAAGCCGGGGAGGAAGTTCGCGTCCCAGACCTGAAAGCCGTTGTACGGCTCCTTGGCCGCGAGCACGACGAACGACGGGAGATTGGTGTTGAGCGTCCCCAACCCGTAGCTGATCCACGAGCCGAGGCTCGGCAGGGGGATCGTGACCGACCCGGTGTGCATGCCCAGGGTCGCCGCCGAGTGCCCGCCCGAGTCGCCGTGGACGGTGTGCAGGAAGCAGAAATCGTCGACGACGCCGCCGACGTGCTCGAACAACTCGCTCACCATCTTTCCGCACTCGCCGCGCGGGCGGAACCGATAGGGCGAGCCCAGGACCTTGTTCTTGCCGACGGTCTTGTCGTGGTCTTGCTGAAGCTTCGGCTTGTAGTCGAACGTATCGAGATGCGACAGCCCGCCGGTCATGAAGAAGACGATCAGGTGCTTCGCCTTCGCCGGGAAATGGCCCGGCCGGGGCGCCAGCGGATGGCCTTCGCGCGCGGCGGCGGCGATCGAGAGCCGATGGCGGAGCCCCAGCCCCCCGGCCGCCGCCAGGACCGAGCCCCGGCGGAGCATCGCGCGACGATTCAGCGGTAGGTCGGACATGGATCAATTCCCCGGCGGTGGGCGGTCAGTCGATGTAAAGGAACTCGTTCGACGCGAACAAGGCTCGGGCCAGGCCGGTCCATGCCTCGCTCTCGCGGCGATCGGCGGGCAGGCCCTCGGCGGCCAGGCTCTCCTGGTACTGACGGAGGAACGCTTCGGCCCGATCGCGTTCGGCCGCCGTCGGCGGCCTGCTGTACGCCTGAAGGTAGGCCCGCCCCAAACGATTCGAGGCGTCAGGCTCGTCGGCGAGCAACTTCCCCGCGAACCGCCGCGCCTGATCGTGGACGAACGGGTTGTTCACCAGATAGAGCGCCTGCAGCGCCATCGGCGAGTGGTCCCTCACGGCGGTCGTGACGCTGGCGTCGGGACCGTTGAAAAGGGCGAGGTACGGATGGGGATGGAGCCGCTGCACCATCAGGTAAACGCTACGGTGGTTCGAGGGATACAGCGCCTTGAACTGGCGATGGGCGGAGAACGCCCAGCTTTTCTCGGCCGGGAACGGATGGGGGCCGGGCCGGTCGAGCTGGAGGTCGCCCCCCAGGGCGAGCAGGCTGTCGCGCAGGGCCTCGGCGTCGAGCGGTCGGCGGTCGGCCCGCCAGTACCAGGCGTTGCCGGTGTCGCTCGACGCATTGCGCGAGTCGTTGGTCGCGGCGAGGCGATACGTCTCCGTCGACATGATCCGCCGGTGCATCGCCTTGACCGACCAGCCCGACGCGATGAAGTCGGCGGCCAGCCATTCCAGCAGGTCGGGGTGCGAGGGGGGCGCGCCTCGGAGGCCGAAGTCCGAGGGCGTCGACACGATCGCCTTGCCGAAGTGGCGAGCCCAGATCCGGTTGACCATCACCCGGGCGGTCAGGGGGCGCGGCCGACCCTCGGTCATCCACCGCGCCAGCGCGACCCGGCCGCTGCCGGTCGGCGGCAGATCAATGGTCCCCGAGGGTTCGAGCACCTTCGGGACGCCGCGATGAACCAGTTCGCCGAGTTTGCGGGGATCGCCGCCGATCTGCAACTTCACATCGGTCGGCTGGCCTTCCCGAACCGCGTAGGCCCGCGGAGCCAGGGCCGCCGGCCCCTCGTCCTTGAGCCGCTTCAACTCGTCGTTGAGCCGCTTGAGCTGCCCCTGACGACGGCTGCCGGATTCCTTCGACTCAGGCTTCGCGGCCTCGTCGACGCGCGCCTGAAGTTCGGCGACGGCCTCGGCGTGCCGCGCCTCGTACTCCTTCAACTGGTCGGGAGGAACCAACGGCGCGAACTCGCTGGGCCGGTGGTCTTCCTCCGCCCCGGCGAACGGAAACCGGGCGCCGGCGAAGAAGCCGTAGAGCGCGTAGTAGTCGCGGGCCGTGATCGGGTCGAACTTGTGGTCGTGGCATCGGGCGCACCGCAGCGAGAGCCCGAGCACCACCTGGCCGGTGGTGTTCAGCACGTCCTCGATGATCTGGTGGGTG
>CALCIC010000414.1 GCA_937907405.1 uncultured Isosphaeraceae bacterium
GCCAGGCCCACGACCAGCGGCACCGGCGCGGTCCCCGGCCGCCGCCCTTGCTGCTGGCCCCCCCCTAGCAGCAGAGAGGGGAGCTTCAGCCCGCGCCTGACCAGCAGGAGCCCGACCCCCACCGGCCCGTGGAACTTGTGGGCGCTGGCCGCGAGGGTTGAAACCCCCAGCGCGTGGAAGTCGACCGGAATGCGTCCCACGGCCTGGACGGCGTCGGTGTGGACCGGCACGCCCCGGGCCGCCGCCAGCTCGGCCAGCCGGGCGACCGGCTGAAGACCGCCGGTCTCGTTGTTGGCCAGCATCAGGGTCGCAAACCGCGTCCGATCGTCGAAACAGGCCGCCGTCGCCTCGGCGTCGGCCAGGCCGAAGGGATCGACGTCGGGCCGATCGACGACGAACCCTCGGGCCTCCAGGCAGGCGACCGGCTCGGCGACCGCCGGATGCTCGATCGGGCTGGAGACGATCCCCCCCGGCTCGGCCTCGGCCTCGTCGCCGCGCGCCAGGCCGAAGACGGCGAGGTTGTCGGCCTCGGTCCCCCCGGAGGTGAAGACGACCTCGTCGGCGAACGCCCCCAGGATCGCGGCCGTCGCCTCCCGCGCCTCGTCCCAGGCCCGACGCGCGCGCCTCCCCGCCGAATGCCGGCTCTCGGCGTTGCCGGCGCTCAAAAAGTAAGGCCGCATCGCCTCCAGCACCCGAGGATCGAGCGGCGTCGTCGCGTTGTGGTCGAGGTAGATGGATTGAGCGGGCATGGGCTTTGGGGCGTGGGGATCATCGGATGTATTCGTTGTTCGCTAGATACCGCTGCGACGCCTCGCAGACATGGAATACGACGTCTTCGATGGTGTCCACCAGCCGTCGCATGTCGCTGATCGTTTCTCTCCGTCCGAATGCGACCGGATCGATCTCCCCGTGGGCCAGATTATTTCGCCCCTCGGCGAGGTCGCTCAAGGCCAGCTTGCAGCGGGGATGAGGAACGTGGTCGCCGCTCAATCCGAGGGTCTCCCAGATGGTTTCAAGATGATCGCCGCGAATCGTCCTCCCGTCGATCGGGATGACGGCGGTATTGAAGACGACCGGCGTGGGGTCCGTCACCGAGCGGAACGCCTTCGCTCGCTGCCGCCACTTCTTCAGTTTCTTGGAATTCTCCATCGAGTCCAACTCGCTCGCGACCGCCAAGGCGAAGAGCGAATACTTGATGTGCTCCCTGTGGACTTCGCGGGCGTTGATCTCGTCCAGAATCGACGAGAGCGCGCGCTTGATGAACCTCTCGACGATCGAGGCCAGCCAGATATAGGCGGAGGCGTTCAGACAGGCGATTCGATCGCGCTCGCGGGGATCGCGCGTGAACCGCGAATCGGCGAAATTCAGGTCGTTGCGGATCCTGTCGAAGGCGGACGACGCCTCGCCGAGGGCGTCAGTGATCGCCTGGGTCATCGGCGGTTCCGCCCAAATCGGCGGGCGCTCCAGAGAGAAGCTCCTTGGCCCGCCTGATCCGACTTTCCAGCTTGGTCTTGGCGTTCGATCCGCCCTTCGCGGCCTGGACGAATTCAAGATCGTCGATCCACTGTTTCGAGTGGGGGATCGGCGTCCGTCCTTCCTGGAGAAGTTCGGCGATCCCGACCATTGCGGCCTCGAACTGCGTCAGCGGGCTGACGTACAAACGGCCTTCTTGTCGAAGAAACGGCTTGCCGTCGAGCAACCCGGACATCGACCTGACGGCGCCGTCGAAGAGTCGACGTCCTCCCGTCACGTCGAACTCCTTGTTGGCTCGTTCCGTATAGTCGTTGAGAAAGCTCTTGAGGTTGTTTCGGTAGTGACTTCTATGATTGAGGTAAGCGAAGAATTTCACCACCACTTCTTCGTAGGTCCCATCGTTCCGCTTGCCTTTCGACAGCTTCAGCAAAGACTTGAACTCGTCGACGTTCGCCACGTCCCTTACGAAGTCCATGAACTTGCCTTGGTACACGCAGGCGCGCACCTCTTGGTGGGTGAGGCTGACGCCGCCGTTGTTCAATCTCTCGAACGTGTCGAACCGCACCGCGGCGTCGCTCTTGTCTGTCAAGACCGTGACGCGTAGCGACCGTTTGAGAAAATGCAACTGGATCTGCGTGCTCAATTGAGAAAACAGAGACCCATTGAACGTCGAGAGTTTCTGCAAATCGACCAATTTAAGAGGTTCCGACCTCGCGATTTCCTTAAGTACGGCGTCGGATTCGTCGCTGAGGAAATGGAGGAGCGTCGACACCCGCTGGAGGCCGTCTACAAGCTCCCACGTGCCGTCGGCATTCGCGGCCACGAAGATGCTCGGGACGGGGAAGCCGAGGAAAATCGATTCGATGAGCTTCGATTCATCGGACGCGTCCCAACGGAACTTCCTCTGATAGGCGGGCGCGCGGACGATCTCGCCTTCAATCGTCATCCTCTGCAGTTCTCGAACCGTGATGTCGTAGAAATCGACGTCGACCCGGCGACGCTGCGCATCCAATTGCCCTTGCAGTTCCGACGACGACGCGACGGACATAAGCGCCTCCCCGATCCAATCGAACGGCCGGTCGCGCGCCTCGGCGGCGATCTCCTTTCATCTTACCCCAAACACCTGAGCGTCAGCAGCAGGCCGATCAGGAACAACGGCGCGCCGATCAGGAAGAACGGGCCGGCGCAGAGGGCCATGCCGACGACCATCAGCGTGAAGCCGACGAGGATTCCCGTGAGCCTCCCCAGCAGGCTGATCGTCCCTCGCACCAGCCGGAACGGCAGGGCGACGACGAACCAGGCGGCCGAGAAGGCGCCGACGATCAGGCCGAGCAAGGGATTCTCCGCCGCGTCGGGCTCGGGAATGGGCTCGCGCCTCCCCTCGGTTCGCCAGACGCGACCCCAGCCCGAACGGCCGGCGGTCGGCCTCGGGGGGGACTGGGCGAACTTTCGGGGGGGCGACTGGGCTTGCCACATGCGGACGTCTCGGGTAAACACGGCGCGATTTTCGGAATTTCGGACTACAACAACGCGTGGCGTCGCGACATCATTGGGGATCGGCTTTTCAGGGACGACCGGTTCGCTCAAAAGGGATTCGCGAGGAATCGGCGTCGCTTGGGCCTTCCACTAGGATTATTGCGGCGCGCCGAGCTTTGACAAGGCTCTGCAAGCATGATTGATTGAGTCCGCCCAGGGAATCGGGCGGGCGGGAAGAACAACGGCGG
>CALCIC010000415.1 GCA_937907405.1 uncultured Isosphaeraceae bacterium
GCAGGTTCTCGCGGAAGCGGCCCTGCTTCCCCTTGATCATGTCGGTCAGCGACTTGAGCGGGCGGTTCGAGCTGCCCAGCACCGGCCGCTTGCAACGGTTGTTGTCGAACAGGGCGTCGACCGCCTGCTGAAGCATCCGCTTCTCGTTGCGGATGATGACCTCGGGGGCGTTCAGGTCGACCAGCTTCTTGAGCCGGTTGTTGCGGTTGATGATCCGCCGGTAGAGGTCGTTCAGGTCGCTGGTGGCGAAGTTGCCCGAATCGAGCAGCACCAGGGGACGGAGGTCCGGCGGGATCACCGGGATGCACTCGAGCACCATCCACTCGGGACGGTTGTCGCTGTCGCGCAGCGCCTCGACCACCTTGAGCCGCTTGGTCAGGTCCTTGATCTTCTGCTTGCTCGTGGTCTCGACCAGGTCCTGGCGGAGCTTCTTGGAGAGCGTCACCAGGTCGAGCCGCATGAGCATCTTGCGGACCGCCTCGGCCCCCATGTCGGCCTGGAACGTGTCGCCGTACAGCTCGCGCGACTTGCGGAACTCTTCCTCCGTCAGGAGCTGGCGCTCCTTGAGCGGGGTGTCGCCGGCGTCGACGACCACGTAGTCCTGGAAGTAGATGATCCGTTCCATGCTGCTGGTCTTCATGTCCAGCAGCGTCCCCAGTCGGCTGGGCATCGCCTTGAAGAACCAGATGTGCACGACCGGCGCGGCCAGCTCGATGTGGCCCATCCGCTTGCGGCGGACCCGCGAGTGCGTCACCTTGACGCCGCAGCGGTCGCAGATCATCCCCTTGTACTTCATGCCCCGGTACTTGCCGCAGGCGCACTCCCAGTCCTTCTCGGGACCGAAGATCCGCTCGCAGAACAGCCCGTCCTTCTCGGGACGGTACGTCCGGTAGTTGATCGTCTCCGGCTTCTTGACCTCGCCGAACGACCAGCTCCGGATGTCGTAGGGGCTCGCCAAGCCGATCTTGACGGCCCCGTAGTCGTTAATACGATCGTAGGCACTTTCGCCCATGCTCACGAGACACTCTCCTCCGCAGGCTCAGGGTGGTCTGTAGCGGGGTGGTTGTTGGTGGGTGAAAGCGGCGGTCGCTCTCGGATTGATTCAACGTGCTGTCGACCGTCCGGTTCAACGGAACCCATGCTCATGTCGAGGACTGCAAGCGACGCGACCGCATGCTCGTCCCCTCTTCTCTGCTCAACCAAAAAAAAAGATCCGCGGGCGGGCTCTCCCTCTGCTTGCCAGCGGAGAACCCCGCGGTCATGAAGGTCGTCCTGAGACCCAGGTCGCCAAGCTGAACTCCTCCCTGACCGGTTTCGCGGTCAGACTCCGGCGCCCTTCGCGATTCCTCGACGTCCCGAAGCGGGCGCGCAACCCGCATATCCGTCGGAATCGACTCGCGATATCATCGCATCCTGTGATCCTACGCAATCAGAGGGCCATTTCCAAGTAAAATTTCTCCACGAATTCGCGAATTCCTTCGACGACCGCGTCACGACGTTGCAACGGCCGCGTCCGCCCGGGGTTGGGTTGGGGCTTGAGGGGGAGTCGGTTCGCCGGGTCCTCCCCTGGAGTCGGCGCGGCGGCGGGACGCGATCGGCTTCGTTCGCCCCCAAACTCGCTCGGCCCCGGTCTCGCCGCGATTCGCTTCGTTCGCGCTGAAACGGGGGACGCCGCCGCGACGTCCTCCTCTCCTGGCCCGCGTCGAGGCGTTCCCACGTCGACGTTGAAATCGGGTTCGTTCGCGCCGGGAACGTCGGCGATCGAGGATCTTTAATGCCTGTTCCCTGAAGATGTTGCGTTCGTCCGGCGGTTTGGCTTCGATCGCGCGGAACGTCGAACTCCCTGGTCGGAGGGCTGGGAGGGACCGGTCCTGCCGGAGCGTCGGACGCCTCGGGCGCCCTTCCTCGCCGATGGGTTCGATCGCGCGGTTTTCGGCATCGGGCGGCGGGACGACGGTCGTCGGCGCCGGCGTCGGTTCGGTCGTCGTCGAATTGGGAAAGAGCGATGAAGCTGAAACACCAGATTAAGGTTACCCCACGGCGGTCGGCTTCTTAAGATCGGCCGGTCGGTTTCTACCGGACGCAGCCATGGCTTTGCGGGTCGTCGAGGTTGTCTCGATCGCGCCGGCTTGGACGCGATCGACTGTTGGGGGGGGGCGTGACGGCGTTGGGGCCTTTGACGAAACGAGACCTGAATCGGGCGCTGCTGGCGCGGCAGATGTTGATTTCGAGGGAGCCGGTCACGGTCGCCGGCGGCCGAGACGCCGGTTCCGGCGCGGTTCTTGCCCGGCTTCGACAACGCGATCCTCGGCCACGCCGACCGCTCTCGGATCATCGCCGACGAGCACCGGCCGCAGGTGACGACCAAGAATCTCCAGGTGCTTCCAACGTTTCTAGAGCGGTTTCCTGATGGGTTGCGCAGTTCGCCGCTGGGACTCGACCGTTC
>CALCIC010000416.1 GCA_937907405.1 uncultured Isosphaeraceae bacterium
GCAAGGGGAGAAGGGAATTCGGCCTCGCCTCGCATGCAATGCAAAAGTAAACCGCACTCAGGATTTCGGCCGCGCCCTGGGGACGTCCTTGAACCGCCTCGACTCGAACCGGACGACCCCCTCGGGGGTCTCGCGGGTGTAGATCGCGGCCGCGCCGGGGACGTCGTCGATCAGGTTGAGCCCCTTCTCGGGGCCGAGCAGGTAGGCCGAGGTCTCAAGCGCGTCGGCCGTCGCGCCGTCGGGGGCGACGACGGTGACGCTGGCGCGGTCGACGACGGCCTCGCCGGTGACGGGGTTGATGATGTGCGAATACCTGCGGCCGTCGATGACGACGTACCGCTCGGCGTCCCCCGAGGTCGACACGGCCGCGTCGTGGAGCGAGAGGTAGAGCTCGGGCTCGGTCGTGTTCGGCGTGAGCGTGGCGACGCCGATCGTCCAGCCGTCGAGGCCCGGCGGAGGGCCGGAAACCACGATGTCCCCCGCCCCGCCGACCAGGGCGCGGTCGATCCCCCGGGCCCGCAGGACGTCGACCGCCTGCTGCGCGGCGATCCCCTTGGCGATCCCGCCGACGTCGAGCCTCATGCCGGGCAAGGTCAGCCGGACCGTCCGGGCGTCGGCGTCGAGGATCATCTTGTCGGCGCCGACCCGGCGGCGGGCCTCGGCCAGCTTTTGCGGGTCGGGGAGCTTCCGGTCGCGCATCGCCCGCCGCCAGAGCCGGCCGACCGGCGCGATGGTGGGGTCGAGCACGCCCCCGGTCTTCTCATGATAAAGCTTGCACGCCGTCAACACGTCGAACAGCTCGGGGCCGACCGGCACGGCCGGGCCGCCGGCCTTCGCCGAGAGCCGCGAGAGTTCGCTGTCGGGCTGATAGTCGCTGAGGATCGCGTCGAGCCGGGCGATTCGATCGTAGGCGGCGCGGGAGGCGCTTCTAGCGGCGGTCGGATCGGTTGAGTATAAAAGTACCTTGAAGGGGCTCCCCATGTGCGTTTCGACGAACTCGTACCGCGCAAGCTCTCCCGCCGACGACGATCCTGAGCCGACGAGCCCCGAGGCCAGGGCCAAGACGATCAGACGAACGCTCAACGGTGATGGGACCACGGAACCTCCCCCGGCCGAACTCGACTCGCCCGAACCCGTTTCAGGTCTTCGCCGCCTCTCGACCAGTAGGAGCATATCAAACGTGAGCCGCTCGACGCATGTCCTTTGTCGCGCCTTCGCGCTGACCGGCCTGTTGGGTTGGAGCGTCCAGGGAGCCGCCTCGGCCCAGGAATCGCTCGCCAAGACGGCCGCCGAGATGAAGCCTTACACCCAGGAGATCCCCGGGGTGAACGTCAAGTTCGACCTCGTGCCGATCCCCGCCGGCGAGTTCGTGATGGGGAGCCCCGATTCGGAAGCCGACCGCGGCAAGGACGAGGGCCCGCAACACCCGGTGGCCATCGCCCCGTTCTGGATGGGCAAGCACGAGGTGACCTGGGACGAGTACGACCTGTTCTGCTTCTCGCTCGACCTCAAGAAGAAGGCGCGCGAGAAGGTCGACCTCGACGCCCAGCCGGACACCGAGAAGAAGGCCGACGCCGTCACCCGGCCGACCCCGCCGTACGCCGACATGACGTTCGGCTACGGCCACAACAACCAGCCGGCGATCTGCATCACCCACCACTCGGCCATGGAATACTGCCGGTGGCTGTCCGAGAAGACCGGCCTGCTCTACCGCCTGCCGACCGAGGCCGAATGGGAATACGCCTGCCGGGCGGGCGCGAAGACGGCCTATTTCTTCGGCGACGAGCCCGAGGGGCTTGAAGACTACGCCTGGTACGTCGAGAACGCCGAGAAGCCGATGCCGGTCGGCAAGAAGAAACCCAACCCGTGGGGCCTGTACGACATGCACGGCAACGTCGCGGAGTGGTGCCTGGACCACTACGTCCCCGACTTCTACAAGCAGTTCGCCGGCGACAAGCCGACGCTGGAACCGTTCGCCCCCCCCTCGGCCGAGGAATACCCCTACGTCGCCCGGGGAGGGTCGTGGGACGACGACGCCGACATGCTCCGCAGCGCCGCGCGGCGCGCGTCGAACCCGGAATGGAGCGTCCAGGACCCCCAACGGCCCCAGAGCATCTGGTGGCACACCGACGCCACCACCGTGGGCTTCCGGATCGTCCGCCCGCTCAACGAACAGGAGAAGCTCAAGGGCATGAAGTCGCTGGTCGTCAAGGGCAAGGGGACCCGCTGAGCCGCCCCCCTCCCGATCCGACCCGATTCGACCCGATCCGACCCCTTCCCTTCCAAGCTGATCCGACCTGAATCACCGCCTCGAACGCTAAGCTCGCTTCCTGAAGCGGACGCGATCGGCCGTCGCGTGAGGCCCCGATCGCGCCGCCCTCACCTTACCGGGAGAATGAGACTCATGACCGATCCCAATCGTCGCGTCTTCTTGAAGACCTCGACCGCCGCGGCGGCCGGCCTGGGCTTCCTCAGCAACGCGCACGCACGCGCCAACGACGTCATCAAGGTGGGCCTGGTCGGCTGCGGCGGCCGCGGCTCCGGCGCGGCCGACAACATCTGCGAGGCGGCGGGCACCAGCTACAACATCAAGATCCACGCCCTCGCCGACGTCTTCGAGGACCATCTCAACAACTGCCGCGACCGGATCAAGAACAGCGCCAACTCGAAAGAGAAGTACGACGTCTCCGACGACCGCTGCTTCGTCGGCCTGGACGCCTACAAGAAGGTCGTCGAGTGCTGCGACCTGGTGATGCTGGCCACCCCGCCGGGCTTCCGTCCCAGCCACATCGAAGCCGTGGTCAAGGCCGGCAAGCACCTGTTCGCCGAGAAGCCGGTCGCCGTCGACGGCACCGGCATCCGCAAGGTCCTCGCCGCCGCCGAGGAGGCCCAGGCCAAAAAGCTGTGCATCGTCACCGGCACCCAGCGCCGGCACCAGCCCGGCTACCTTGAGAGCATGAAGCGGATCCACGAAGGCGCCGTCGGCGACGTGGTCGGCGGTCAGGTCTACTGGAACCAGGGGAGCATCTGGGCCAACAAGCGGCAGCCCGGCTGGAGCGACGTCGAGTACCAGCTTCGCAACTGGTACCACTTCCTCTGGCTCTGCG
>CALCIC010000417.1 GCA_937907405.1 uncultured Isosphaeraceae bacterium
CCAGATGAAGACGTGGTCGTCTCCCCGAGCGTCGCCCCGACGCCCGACGCGGGCGGCTGGGGGTGGACGTTCCTGCTGGGCGTCATGCTGACGGTGGTCTACCTTTCGAATCGGATCGACCCGGCGGGCGCGGAAGACACCACCGTCGGCGAGCTCCTGCCGATGGCGATCTGGCGTGGAGACGGCCTGTATCTCGACCGCTTCGCCCCCGTCCTGATCGTAGGGACGGAGACGTCGTGGTCGATGACCCGATGGAACGGGCATATCATCCCTCGTTACCCGATCGGGCCGGCTCTCGTCGGCCTGCCGTTCGTGGCGGCCCAGCTCGCGATCCTCGACCGGATCGATCCCGGTTGGGATCGCAACCCGGGAAGGGCGTTCCTCAGGGCGCAGCGGATGTCGAAAGTCGCCGCCGCGCTCATCGCGGCGCTCGCGGCGATGGCCGTCCACCGCCTGCTCCGCCGGCTCGGCCTCGGCTCGACGGCGGTCGTCGCGACGCTCGCCGCGGCCCTGGGGTCGAGCCACTGGATGATCGCCAGCCAGGCGCCCTGGGCGCACGGCCCGGCGGCCTTGATGCTGACGCTGTCGATGATCTTCCTGACCCCTTCGCCGCCCGGTCCGCTCCGGCTGCTTCTGGGGGGGGCGGCCGCCGCGATGATGGTCTGCTGCCGTCCTCCCGACCTGGTTTTCGCCTTGGCCCTGATGCTCCGCGTGGCTTATGAACGCCCGCGTTCGCTCGCCTGGTTCCTGCCCGGGCCGATCCTTCTGGCGGCCGCGCTGCTGGCCTACAACCTCTATTTCTTCCAGGCCGTCACAGGCGGGCTGGCAGAGTTGGAGGAGCTCCATCCGATCCTCCACGGGCGAGAGGGGATCTGGTCGGGCGCGTTGCTCAACGGCCTGCTCGGGACGTTGTTCAGTCCGAACCGCGGGTTGTTCGTCTTCAGCCCCTGGATCGTCGTCGCCCTGGCGACCTTGCCGGCCGCCATCGGCCGGGTTCGCGCCTGGCCGCTGGGCGTGTGGATGCTCGGGGCGCTGGTCGTCGACCTGGTCGTCCTCTCGAAGTATTCAGTCTGGTGGGCGGGCCACGTCTTCGGGCCGCGGTACTGGACCGACGCCGTCCCCATCTTCGCGGTCTTGCTCGGCTTCGGGCTCGACTGGGCACGCGCGCGGAGTCGCGCCCTGACGGCGGCCTTCGCCGCGACGATCGCGTTTTCCGTGACGATCCAGGCGATCGGCGCGTTTTGCTATCCGAGCACCTGGAACGTCGCCCCGATCGACGTCGACCAACGACCGGGCCGCGTCTGGGACTGGTCCGACACCGAGGTCGAACGATGCCTTCGCGAGGGCGTCAAACCCTGGTCCCGATACGACGACCCGATCTGGCCGGCGGATCGCTGAACAGGCCCTGGGCCGTCACTTCTCCAATTGGAGACCGGCGGCCTCGGTGAGCCGGTCGAACGACGCGGCCTGGGTGGCGAGATAGACGACCTCGGCGGTTTCGGAATCGGAATAGTGCTTGCGTACGGCCTCGACGTCGGCGTCGGTGACGAGCGCCGGGTCGACGGTGATCTTGCGGACCAGCGCGAGGGCCGCCTGTTCGGCCGGCGGGCCGTCGAAGTCGAGCTGATCCAGGGCGAAGACCTGATCGTCGCTCAATCCCAGTTCGTTGAGCCGCCGCCTCGCATGGCCGAGGGCGTACCAGGCGCGATCGTGGCGGGCGCCGACCCAGGCGATCTTGCCCTTCAACTCCGGGCTCAGCTTGCTCTTGGCCTCGACGCGTGCGAACGCTTCGGCCAGCCGCTTGCCCCCCGTGGGGAAGTTGCCCAGCAGCAAAGCCCACTGCGGCAACGGCTCCGAGCCCGACCAGTCGGCCGGAAGAACCGATCGAGCCTGGGCGTCTCCGACCATCGGCAGTCGAGGCGTTCGCTTGCGGGCGGCGTCGAGGGCCTTCTCGACCTGCTCGCGCGATTCGAGTTCGCCGCGCGACGCCGGCTTCGCGCAGGTCATGTCGGCGGCGGCCGGATCGAGCGGCGCCACCAGGCTGCGCGCGTCCCTGAACTTGTCGGCCGTCGGGGTCAGGAAGACCCGATGCTTCTCCTGGGGGATGGCGAGCGGGCCGGTCCAGCGGTTCGTCGCGTTGTTGCCCGACACGGTCATGATCAGTTCAAGGATCTGTAAATCCTTATAATGCCGCCGCAGCCGATCGACGTCGGCGTCGGTCAGCTTGTTCGGCTCGTAGGTGAGCTTGCGCGTGAAGACGAATGCAGCGCGCTCGGCGGGGGTGAACTCCGACCAGTCGCCGTCCAGCGCGGCGATGGTGTCTTCCTTCACGCCGTCGCCAGTGAGCTTGACCTCCTGGTGCCCCTGGCAGTACGTGCAGTTGTTCGCCCGTGAGACGATCCAGAAGAGCATCGTCTTGAACGTGTCGTCCACGGTCATCAGCGGATCGGGCTCGCGCGAGCCGCCGTTGCGAGCGCCCAGCAACGCGGGATCGAGGTGAAGTTGGCGAAGCCGGCCGTTGTTGACGATCCCGCCCCCCATCCCGCGCGAGCCGGGTCGAGCCGCGGCGCGCGCCTCGGCCTCGGCGATCTCCTCGTCGGTCGGAGCCGGCAGAGGGAGTCGCGGACGCGACTGCTTCGAGCCTTCGAGCTGCGCCTTCAATTCCTGCCGGGTGGCGGCGACCTTCGACGGCTCGTCCGGCGCCCGGTCCTCCGCCGCCAGGCAGACCGCCGGCAAGGAGGCGAACATCGAGGCCGCGAGGGCCGATCGCAAACGTCGTTTCATCGGTTGATCTCCTCGTGTCAGGTGGTGTGGAAGATTCGATCCGGGATGCTCAGTCGTCCTGACGCAGGACCAGGAGTTGGGGATGCGTGGTGACGGCGTACACGGCGGTCTTCTTCGAGGCCTTGCCCTTGGGGGACTTCAACTCCAGGACGACGGTGTAGTTGAGGTCGGAGCCGATGAGCTTGCCCTCGCCTTCGGGCTGGTAACTCTGGAGTCGCAGCCCTGACTTCCAGTCGCCGTCGGAGACGTGGATCGAGGGAGTCCGGTTCGCGAGAGCGTCGGGCGTCTCCCCCTCTTTCCAGGCGTCGAGCGCGGTTTGCAGGGCCTTGCGGCCGTCGGCGTCGTCGGACGGGGTCGCCGACGGTCCACAGCCGCCGATCCCGAGCGCCAGCGATAAGACGCCCGCCAGCCAGGTCGGCCGGCTGGGCGAAGAGGTTCGATTCTCGTTCAAGTCGAGTTCTCCGGAAGGACGTTCGAGAGTGCGCGTCGTGATCAATAACTGTCGCTGCTGAGGACTTCGCCGCCGTTGCGGGTCCCCAGGGCGCGCCAGGTCGGAATGCTGACCGAGGTCTTGACGAACCGGACCGAGCCGTCGGCCATTGTGACGTTGACGCCGCCGGAATGGCGGCTGTTGGCCGTGGTGCTGATCCGCTGCGACGGGAACATGCACGACCGCGCGTTCGGCGGGCTGCCGTGGTAGTACCGGGTCGAGGTGTGCCCGTCCGACATCCAGGGCGCGCCTCCGTTGGAGTTCCCCTGCTTGGTCAGGTCGAGGATGTTGACCGCCAGGCAGGCCTGGTACGCCAGATCGGCGGTCGCCGGATAGGTCCCCGGCTGGTAGGTGTCGGACAGCTCGGTGGATATCGAGTTGCTGAAGTCGCCCTTGACGTGCTCGCTGAAGGCGGCGGTGTTGCTCGTGCCGTCGATCACGCTTGAGATCCGCACCATGTAATCGGTGAACAGCAGCCCGTTGGGAGGCGGCAGCGCGGCGTTGACGCCGTTCGTGTCCTGCGCTCCGTAGGCGTTGACGATGCTCGTCCCGCAATTGGCCCGGTAGTTGATCCCGGCCCAGCCGACGGGGAGTTGGTTCGCCGCGTCGCTCGGGCAGAGGAAGACGCTGACGCTCGTCACCAGCGCCGTCGCGTTCGATCCGTGCGACGAGTTGAAATTGAAATTCATCGAGTTCGCGACGGCCGACTGCTCAATGAACGGAAGCAGCCGCGCCTGGTGCGAGATGTTGTTCGAGGAGCCGGTCACGACGTCGAGGCTCTTGCCGATCGGGAACGACCCCTGGACGTCGTGGTAATTGTGCAGCGAGAGGCCGAGCTGCTTGAGATTGTTGACGCACTGCGACCGGCGGGCCGCCTCGCGCGCCGCCTGCACCGCGGGGAGCAACAGCGCGATCAGCACCGCGATGATCGCGATGACGACCAACAATTCGATCAGCGTGAAACCGGATCGACGATTCATGATTATTCCTCTCCATGTATCTGTGCAAATAATGC
>CALCIC010000418.1 GCA_937907405.1 uncultured Isosphaeraceae bacterium
CCCGCTGGTAGCCCGCCAGCGCGTTCAGGAGCCGACTCTTGCCGACGTTGGGCCGCCCCGCGATCACGACCCGCCAGCCCGAGATCAACCGAACCCCAATCCGTCCGCGCTCGATCAGACGATCCAGATCGGCGATCGCCCGCGCGCGATCCAGTTCGACCAGAGCGATCAGCCGATCAAGCTCGGCGTCGAGCGCCCCGCGCGCCTGTTCGAGCAGGATCTCGGCCGTGCGCAACGTCGAGGCCCGCGCGAGGTCCTCCAGGGCCGCCGCCCGGATCGGGCTTTCCGCCGCGCGCCGGGCGAACTCCCCCGACTCGACGCGGACGACCCCGGCGGCCTCAAGCGCGTCGAACACAAGCTCGACGGCCGCCGGTCCCCCGTGGCACTGGATTTCGATCTCCGGCGGCTCGCCGTCGACGACGACCGCGACGACCTCGTCGCCCAACCCCGCGCCGACCCTCCCCAGCCTCGGCCGCCCCGGGGGAGTCGTCTCCAACCCCTCGCCCCGCGCCGGGCGGAACACCGCGGCCGCCGCCGCCGACGCCCCCGTCCCCCAGACGCGCACCACCCCGACCGCCCCCCGCCCGCGCGGGGTCAATTCGCAAGCCCGTGGTTTCACTCGGTTTTCTTCGTCGGACATCACTTCGGCCAGCCCGGGACGCAAAAGCCCGCGCGGCGTCGCCTTGATCGACCGCGCGGGCGATTCGGATGAGTTCGGTCGATGTTACGCAATGGCCTGGGACATCACCATGCCGTCGGCGATGACGTGACAGTCGGGACAGAGGAAAGTGACGTTGAGTGGTTCTTCGTAATCCCAGTGGTGACGTTGCAGCCGCTGGCGGCGATGGCACCACGAACAGACCTTGGGACGATTGATCAGGCCCAGCGACTCGCCAAGGGCGGCCGCGTACCGCGCTGATCGGGTCCGCATGCGGCGGGGTCGAAAGGAGTCGAGACAGATTTCCAGATGACGGGCGAGTCGGGCGAACAGGGCTTGCTGACGCTTGCGTCGGATTTTTTTCATCGTTCGCAACCCGTGAAATGGTTTCGGTGGCCACCTCAGATCGAACGCCTTGGAGACGGGACGACAGGCCGGGTGAACCCTTCTCGCCGGGTTGGACGAGTCATGCGAAACGACCCGGGAGACGGCTCGTCCTCGACACTCTTCTATTATAGAGCAAAGCGAATACCGCCGTCGCCGATTTCGACTCGAATCACGATGATTTCTCTCTTGCGAATCTTCATGAATCGGGAGCAAGCGGCGAAGGTCCGAAAAAATGAACGCCTCGCCCCGACCGCCGGAACGCGGTATGGTGGACCTTTGGTCGTCCAGCGCGCCACAGTCGCTCCGAGACTGGGCGGTCCCTGAGCGTCATCGCTCATTTTCGACGCATCATCCCTCGTCTCGGTTCGGACTTTCACAGGGCCTCGGTCATGTTTTACGATTCCGCGGATTCTCCTGACTGCAACGATCGCGACGGCGAACCGTCGTCGTTCGACCGTCGCGCCTTCTTGAAAGCGGGATGCGCGGCGGCGGCCGCCGGCCGGCTCACGGGCGCCGGCCGCGCCCTGGCCGACGAGCCGACCCAGACCGCCGACCATCGGATGATCGTCCGAACCGAGCGGCCCTTGAACCTGGAGTCGCCGTCGGCGTCGCTCGACTCGTGGCTGACGCCGTCCGGCGAGGTGTTCGTCCGCAGCCACCACGGGGCGCCGGCGACGGGGCTCGGCCCCTGGGAGATCGCCGTCGAGGGGCTGGTCGAGCGGCCGTTCAGGCTGGGGCTGGACGACCTCAAGGGCCTTGAGCCGGCGACCCGGCAGGCCGTGATCCAGTGCGCGGGCAACGGCCGGGCGTTGTTCCGTCCCCGGATGCCGGGCACCCCCTGGGAACGCGGCGCGGTCGGCCACGCGGAGTGGTCGGGGGTCAGCCTCGCCTCGTTGCTCCAGAAGGCCGGCCTGAAGCCGGGCGCGGCCCACGTCCACCTGATCGGCGGCGACGTTCCGCCCAACCCCAAGACCCCGGCGTTCACCCGGAGCGTGCCGATCGAAGAGGCGACGGCCGCCGGCGCCCTGATCGCCCTCCGGATGAACGACGCCCCCCTGCCCGTCCTGCACGGCGGCCCGGCGCGGCTGGTGGTCCCAGGATGGGCGGCGAACAACTGGACCAAGTGGCTCCGCAAGATCGTCGTGTCGGCCGAGGAGTCGCCCGAATTCTTCATGCAGACAGGCTACCGGCTCGCCCGCCACCCGGTTCCCCCGGGCGTCGCCCCCGACCCCAAGGACCTCGCCCCGGTCACCTGGATGAACGTCAAGTCGTTGATCTCCTCTCCGGGGCTGGGCGCGACCGTCGAGAATCGTCCGCAAGAGGTCCGCGGCGTCGCCTGGACGGGCCGGGGGCACGTGACCAAGGTTGAATTCTCCACCGACCGCGACCCCGCCTGGCGCGTCGCCCAACTGATCGGCGAGCCCGCGCAAGGGAGCTGGCGGCAGTTCAAGATCGATTGGACGCCCTCCGCGCCCGGCCCCTGCGTGCTCCGCGTCCGGGCGACCGACTCGCAAGGGGACGTCCAGCCCGAGAAGTCGCCCTGGAACAAAAGCGGTTACCTGTGGAACGGTTACGATCAAGTCGCCTGCCTGGTTTCATGAGGCATTAATATGAAATTGGCTCCCATGCTCACCGCCGTCGTCGTCGGGGTCGTCGTCGGGCTGCTGTATTCGCCGATCGCCACCCAGTGCCGTTCCGCCGTCCAGGACGCGACGACCAGGACCGCGGTCGACGACGACGACGACGACGACGACGACGAGGCCGCCTACCAGGAAGTCTTGGCGAAGCGCGCGATCGAGGAAAACTGCCTCATCTGTCATGAAGCGGGGATGTACACGAACCAGCGGTTGACGCCGGCGCAGTGGAAGGCGGAGGTCGACAAGATGGTGTCGTGGGGGGCGCCCCTGCCCCCGGCGGACCAGCCGTCGGTGATCGCGCATCTGGCGAAGTCGTACCGAGACGTTGATCCGGCGGTCCCGCCCGGGCGGGTCGCGCTCGCGACGGTCGACTCGCTGGAGATCCCCAGGGCCGAGGTCGAAGCCCGATCCGAAGTCGGCGATCCGGCCGCCGGGGCGGTTTTGTACAAGACCAACTGCGCCAACTGCCACGGCCCGGCGGCCCAGGGAGACGCGCAAGGGCTGGGACCGAGCCTGGCCGGCCGAGCCGTCATGAACAGCCGGGCGGCTTACGACGAGGTCGTCCACAAGGGGTTGCGCAAGATGCCGGCGTTCGACAAGGTGCTCAACCCCTCGCAGCAGCACGACGTCTTCGCGTGGCTGCTGAAGCTCAGCCGCGATCAGGCTCATCCCTGACCGCCCGTCACTTCTTGAGGAACTTCTCGCGAGCCTGCAGGGCCGCCCCCAGCACGGCCGCGTCGTCGCCGAGGGAGGCGCGGACGATTTTGATCTTGCCCTCCGGGTCGGCGAGGGTCTGTATTCGGGCCGAGGCGCGGACGAGCTCGAGCCAGGGGTCGCCGAGGGCCTGGGCGACTCCGCCGCCGACGACGACGATCTCGGGTCCCAGGACGTTGACGAGCCCTCCCAGGGCCAGGCCGAGGAAGTGGGCGGCGCGGCGGACCTCGCGAACCGCCACCGGGTCGCCGTCGTCGACGGCCTCGGCCAGGTCGCCGCTCTTGAGTCGGCCCCCCTTCCGCGCCATCTTGGCCTCAAGGACCGTGGGCGTCTTCCTCTTGACCGCCTTGGCGACCCGTGCGGCGATCGCCGTCTTGCTCGAAACGGCCTCCAGGCAGCCGCGCTGGCCGCAGCCGCATTTCGGCCCCCCCGCCTTGACGACGACGTGGCCGATCTCGCCGGCGTTGGCGGTCGAGCCGGCGACGATTCTGCCGTCGATGATGATGCAGCCGCCGATGCCGGTGCCGATGAACGCCGAGACCACGTCGCGGTAGCCCCGCCCCGCCCCCAGGACGAATTCGCCGTAGCCGCCGGCCCGGACGTCGTTCTGGACGACGACCGGCGCGCCCAGGGCGGCGGACAGCTCGGGGCCGATCGGGTAGTTCTTCACGTTCATGTTGGCGCTGAAGAGGATCACGCCGGTCTGGACGTCGAGCGGCCCGGGCGAGCCGATCCCCGCCGCGGCGATCTCCTTGCGCGAGACCCCCGCCTGGGCGAGGGCGTCGTCGACGCAGTCGAGCATCGCCCCGAGGATCGCCGGCCCCCCTTCCCTGGCCGGCGTCGACCGCTTGCCGCGTCCGAGGATGCGGTTGTCGGCGGCGACCACGCCCGCCAGGATCTTCGTCCCGCCCAGGTCGACGCCGACCACGAGCGGACCGCCGTCCGTTCTTGCCATATTTCCACGCTCCCAACCGGAGTAGACCACGGCGCGACACGGCCGACGACCGACGATTCTACCGAACCGAACCGGGCTTCGGAATGGAGCAACGCCCCTCAAATCGAGGCGGGGGGGGCTTCGGCCTCGGCGGCGAGGATCTCGGCGAGCTCGGCGGCGCTGATCGTCTCTTGCTCGATCAGCCGATTGGCGATCCGTTCGAGCGCGGCCCGGCGGTCGACCAGGACGCCTCGGGCCTTGGCAAGCGCCTCGGCGATGATCCGGCGGACTTCAAGATCGATCTCGCGGGCCGTCTGCTCGCTGCAGGACGGCTCGGGACCGTCGGCGGCCGACGGGTCGGAAGGGTCTCGGCCGTAGCTCTGCCGCCCCAGGACCGGGCTCATGCCGAATTCCAGGACCATGCGGCGGACGATCCGGGTGGCCCGGACGAGGTCGCTGGTGCAGCCGTCGGACGCCTCTCCCAGCGCGATCTCCTCGGCCAGCGTGCCTCCCAGCAGGCTGCACACCGCATGCTCAAGCGAGGTCCGGGTGTGGAGCAGGCGGTCGTCCTCGGGACGGTAGAGCGTGTAACCCAGGGCGCCGGCGCCGCGGCCGACGATCGAGACCTTGTGGACCGGGTCGGTCCCGGGAAGGCTGCGGGAGACCAGCGCGTGGCCGGCCTCGTGGAAGGCGATCCGCATCTTCTCGTCGGGCCGGAGCAGCCGTTGCCGCTTCTCGGGACCGGCGATCAGTCGCTCGATGCCTTCCTCGAATTCCGGCTGGCCGACGTGGTCCTTGCCCCGCCTCGCCGCCAGCAGCGCGGCCTCGTTGACGAGGTTCGCCAGGTCGGCGCCGACGAATCCGGGGGTCATGGCGGCGATCTGCCGGAGGTTGAGGCCGTCGGCCAGGGGGACGATTCGAGAGTGGACCTTGAGGATCTGCTCGCGGCCGACGAGGTCGGGGCGGTCGACGACCACCTGGCGGTCGAACCGGCCGGGGCGGACCAAAGCGGGGTCGAGCGTCTCGGGGCGGTTGGTGGCCGCCAGCAGGATCACGCCCCGGTCGGCGTCGAAGCCGTCCATCTCGACCAGAAGCTGGTTGAGGGTCTGATCGCGCTCGTCGTGTCCGCCCGCCCCCCCCGCGCCCCGGGCCTTGCCGATGGCGTCGAGCTCGTCGATGAAGATCAGGCAAGGGGCCTTGGCCTGCGCCCTGGCGAACAGGCTTCGAACCCGCGACGCGCCGACGCCGACGAACAACTCGACGAAGTCG
>CALCIC010000419.1 GCA_937907405.1 uncultured Isosphaeraceae bacterium
AGTGCCAGACGCACCAGACCAGGCGGCGAGGGTCCCGGGTCGGCCAACAGCCCAAGCGTCGGTTTGGAGTGGCGATGCCCCGCGGGGTCGGTCTACCGGGCTCGCGGAGTCGTGCTGTTTGGTCACGTTGCGGTCGATCGGTGGAGAGCCTGTTGCAGGCGAATGCAATGGCGAAGCGGCTATACGTCGGCAATCTCAAGTACTCGGTCACGTCCGAACATCTTCAAGAAATGTTCGAGCAATTCGGGGCGGTCACCTCGGCCCAGGTGCTCAGCGATCGCGAGACCGGCCGCAGCCGGGGCTTCGGGTTCGTCGAGATGCCGGACGACGACGAAGCCCAGGCGGCGATCGATTCGTTGGACGGTCAGGACAACGACGGCCGTCGGTTGACTGTCAATGAAGCCCGCCCGCGGACTCCCGGCGGGGGGGGTGGGGGCGGCGGCTACCGAAGCGGCGGCGGCGGTGGTGGTGGTGGTTATCGCGGCGGCGGTGATGATTATTAACGACGTCGGCTCACGAGGTCTGGATCTTGACGGCCCGGTTCCGTTATGGTCCGGAGCATTGGCTCGTCGGATCGACGCTCTTCGCGTCGTCGCGCGGAGGCGATCGATCCGACGAGCTAATGCACTCTCGCTCGATGCGGGGGGCGCTCCCTGTCGGCGTCGACTCTTCTCATTCATCGCGGCGTTTCGCGAGTTCCCATACTGATGAACGCAACCAGCCGGACGCGGCTCTCAAGTCCCGAAGTTCAGACCGAACTTCTGGGACGCATTGAAACCGTGCTGAACGAACGGGTTCGCCCCGGCCTCGTCGAGGACGGCGGCGAGGTCCAGGTCGTCGGCATCGACGAGGACAACATCGTCCAGGTCCGCCTCCTCGGTGCGTGCCAGGGCTGTGTGTCCTCGGTAATCACGACGACCATGTTCATCGAAAAGACCGTCAAGGCCGAGATCCCGGAAGTCCGGTTTTTCGAGGCGATCCCCTGAGCCGCCGGGCCTCCGACCGAACGCCCCCCGTCGCCGCTCGGAGCAGACAGGCAGGCGTCGACCTGGTACGCTGAGAGTCCGTCTCCGCTTCCAGGATCGAAGGAAATCCCTTGAACGCACCGCGCGTCGAACCTCAAACAGCGTCGGCGACCGCCGGCCGGCCCCCGTGGCCTCGGCCTCGATCGGCATACGTCCATATTCCGTTCTGCGCGCACAAGTGCGGCTACTGTGATTTCGCCTCGCTGGCGGGCGCCGATCATCTTTCTGAACGCTATCTCGACGCGCTCGAACGCGAGATGCGGATGACGCTGATCGAGCCCCGACCGGTCGACACGATCTTCATCGGCGGCGGCACGCCGTCGCTGCTCGGCGCCAGGGCCCTCGGCCGGTTGACGGCCATGGTCCGCCATTGGCTTCCGCTTGAAGCCGGGGGCGAGTGGACGATCGAGGCGAATCCCGGCACCCTCGACGTCGAGAAGGCCGACGTGATGGCCGAGGCCGGCGTCAACCGGGTCAGCCTGGGGGCGCAGTCGTTTCAGCCCCGATTGCTGGCGGCCCTCGAACGCAACCACGCGCCCGAGGAGGTCGGCAAGGCGGTCGAGATCGTCCGCTCCCGGTTTCCGTTCTGGTCGCTCGACCTGATCTTCGGCGTCCCCGGCTCGACCCTCGACGACTGGAAGGCCGACCTGGAGGCGACGCTCGACCTCGCCCCGTCGCATCTCTCGTGCTACGGCCTGGTCTATGAGAAGGGGACGAACCTCTGGAAGCAGCGCGAGCGAGGGGAGGTCGACCCGGTCGAGGAGGAGACCGAGCGGCTCATGTACGAGCACGTCATGGACCGGCTGGAGTCGTTCGGCCTGATGCTCTATGAGATCTCCAACTACGCCCGACCCGGCCACGAATCGCGCCACAACCTGGTTTACTGGGCGAACGATGCGTATTTCGGGCTCGGACTCGGCGCGGCGCAGTACTTCGAGGGCGTCCGCACGGTCAACACCCGGGAGATGTCGGCCTACCTGAAGCGGATCGAGGCGGGGGAATCGGCGACCGGCCCGAACGAGCGGCTCGGGCCCGAGGAACGCGCGCACGAGACGGCCATGCTGATGCTTCGTCGCACCATCATCGGCATCGATCGCGACGACTTCCGAACACGTACCGGTTTCGACCTCGACGCCCTGATCGGTCCGGTGATAACCCGGTTCGTCAGAGAACGTCTGCTCGAAGACGACGGCCGACGGATCCGGTTGACCCGTGAGGGGCGGTTCCTGGCCGACCGCGTCCTGTGCGAGGTCGTTTGATCAATTGGGGGGCGTCAAGGAGAAAATCCACCCATTCGTCAGAATCGACGACCAACGCCGTTTGGGGCTCCGAGGAACCCATCCGCGGATTTCGCAGATTCACGCAGACGAGGGAAACAATCGATTCCGTGCGTCCCTCCCTGAAATCTGCGTAAATCTGTGTGAATCTGTGGATGGCTTCTCTGCTTCGTTTCTTGCCTCGGCGCTCCCAGCGAGGTTCCTCGAACCGTCGATCATCAACCGCGGCGGAGCTTGTCGGCCCTGGCGGCGAGCTTGATCACGGCGGAGTGGAAGACCCCGCGCGCGTTCGGGCTGGCGTCGTGGTAGCTCTCGGCGAAGCCTTCGGCCTGGGTCCAGGCGACGACCTCCATGATCTGCTTGGACATCACGTCGAGCAGTTCGTCGATCGAGGGGGCGGCCACGTCGATCGGCCCTCGAGCGGCGATGACGCGCGGGTCGACGCCGCCGGCGAAATGGACCTCGTCGGCGATCGGGTTCTTGGTCCGGACCGGCGGCGCGTCGTCGTCCCAGGGGGCCGTCGCCACGGCGGCGGCGCTCATCCGGCGACCCTGCTCGGAGCCGTCGTTTTCGCGGTGTTCGGTAGGGAGCCGCTCGTTGGGATCGCGGGGGAGGCCGGCCGTGGTGTAAAGCTTGCCGTCGGAGCCGACCCGGCCGGGGTTGTTGGGGATCTGAGCCCCTTCGATCAACTGCTTGCGGATCTTGGCGACCAGTTCTCGCGAGACTCCCAGCTCCTCGGCCGTGCGACGGTCCGACCAATCGTGGTGGAGCCGAAGCTTGACCTCGACGGCTCGTCGACGCTCGGTGCGCGAGAGGGGAAGGCCGTGGAACAGGTTGACGCTCGAAACGTAATCGAGCGCGTCCTCGAACGACCCGGCGCGGATCTCGACCGCGATGGTCCGCTTGCCGAGCATCACGGCCGCGGCGTGGCGGTGGAATCCATCGGCGAGCAGCCAGCGCTCGTCGACCTCGTAAACCGTGATCGGCGG
>CALCIC010000420.1 GCA_937907405.1 uncultured Isosphaeraceae bacterium
AAAAGCAGACCGCCAGCCGCTCGTGCTCGGTCTCGAGGACGTTCCAACGTCGAATCGACCGCCAACCGATCGCGATCAGGGGAAGCCAGATCCAGGGGAAGAAGTAGGCCGCCTGAGCCCCCAGGGCGCCCAGGAGATAATCAGGACGGAACGCCGGCCCGACGACCGCCCTGCCCCCCTGAAACGCGAACGAGGCCCAACCGTGCGACGCGTTCCAAAAGACCACCGGACTGAAAATCGCCAGCCCGATCGCGATCGCCAGATAAGGACCGGGCTCGATCAGCCGCCGCCGTTGCGCCGGTCGGAGGGCCAGATAAAGGATCGTGCCCGCCGGCAGGAAGACCGCATGATACTTGCTGAGCATCGCGCCCCCCCAGGCCAGGCCGACCCAGGCCCAGAGGGTCGGTCGACGGGGCTCGTCGATCGCCAGACTCACCCGGTCGATCGTCAGCAGCCAGAAGAACAGGAGCGGCCCGTCCGGCAACGCGAAGGTCGACGCGGCCAGCCCGTAGTAGCCGGTCAGGTTCAGGGCGAGGGCCGCGTAAAACCCCGCCCAGCCGCCGAACCATCGCCCGGCGATCCGGGCCGTCAGCCAGGTCGAGCCGGCGAACAGCAGCACGAACCCCAGCCGGAGCGCCAGCTTCGACGAGACGTCCCCCATCCCGAACAATCCGAGCATCTCAACCCAGGCGACCATCGGAGGATGGTCGTAATAACTGGGCGCGGGATGCAGAGCGTAAAGGAAGTGGTAAGCTTCATCGTTGCCCAGTCCCAGAAACGCCGCGACCACGAGCCGGATCAGAGTCGAGACGACGATCAGGAGAGTGAGGGCGTGATTGGGAGTCATGGAGCTTCCTTGCTCGACGAAGTCGAAAACGGGGCCGGATGAGACGACCGGCCGACGATTTTTGTAACCCGAACGCCGGTTCTGGGCGAGATCAATCGCCGGCCAGCACGAATTCTGGGCGGAGCCGGCTCGTTCCGCTTGCAACTTCATCCCTTCGCCGCCACTTCTCGAACGTGAGCGAAACCAGCCGGGGCAACTCGAATCCGCGCGGCCCCATGGACTCGTCGGCCAACCTTGCATCCTCCCTCGGAGATCGATAAATTTTCGCAAAGTATTATGGGGCTTCAGTTAAGAGACGATCAAAGAAACGGTCGGGACGGCGAAAGCCCGATCGGACAGTCGATCGCGGCGGACGCTCCGATGATTCGCACAATCAACATTTTTGAGTCCCAAGGGATACGGCCCTGGTTTTGCTCTAGGCAAAAAACGCGGATCGCGAGATTCTGGAAATTCGAGCCGGCGGGACTAGGCTCGGCCCGGAATTGGTCTACATTGAAGTTAGAGAAAACGCACGCACGCGAGATGGAATTCGAGAAAAACCGTGAACTCATCCGCGACGAAACTCGTCTATCAGGTAGAGACGAACCTCAAAGCAACAGGAACCCAAAGCCCGTCGGCCTCCCTCGCGAAAGTCGAGAAGGATCGATCGAAGAACTCAAAGCGAGAGCCCGGCGAGGACGAAGAGAAGTCAAGTGACGTGAAGAAACCGTGGACGTTTGGTGGTGGTGTCGCGACAGGGGCTTATCCATACGAATCGAGGAATCGCCATGACTGCGAAACTGGCTGAAACCCAACTCTGGCAACACAATTTGGTGTCGCTGATCCGCTCCGGCCTTTTTCTCCGAGCCGAGACGGGCGAGTGTTCCGGCCTCTTTACAGTCGTCGGCGTTTACACGGACGAGAGCAAATCGGCGCCGCTGGCCAAGTACGCCGACCCGCGACGCGCCCGCGACGCGGCCGACATCGTCAACCGCCTGGCCCTCGTACCGCCGACCCCCGAATCCAACTGACGTCCGCATCGGTTCGCATTTCGACCAGCATTGGTCACGATCAGTTCAAGCCGTCGCCCCCGCAATTCGCGAGGGGCGGCGGCTTTTTTCGTGTCCGACGCCTTGAGGCGGGAGGACGCTCATGAGACGCATCGCCCCTTACACGGTCTGGATCGGGCAAGACGGCGACGGGCGGGACTTCGCCCGGTTGTACGACGCCGGCGTCCGAGCCGTGGTTCAGCTCGCGATCGAGGAGCCGGCCATTCAGCCGCCGCGCGACCTAATCTACGTCCGAGTCCCGCTGTCCGACGGCGCCGGCAACCCGAGCGACTCGCTGGCGCTGGCCGTCCGCACGATCGCGCACCTGCTCGCGCTGAGAATCTCGACCCTGATCTGCTGCGGGGCCGGGATGAGCCGATCGCCCTGCATCGCGGCGGCGGCCCTGTCGCTGGCCTTCCCTCTGACGCCCGATGAAGCCCTCGAACGGGTCGAGGACGCCGGCCCTTGCGACGTCGCGCCGGGCCTCTGGAACCAAACGCGCGAACTGCTCGCGGGGGGGAATCGCAGCGCGACGTAATCGGGCCGCGTCCTTTCAAACCCCCAGAAGGATCTTCACCCAGTTATCAACCCTTGCGAGGGACTCGGTCGACACTCGCCCCAATCGACGGTCCAGCCGATCAATGGAGATGAAGCGGATCGCCTCGCAGATGACGAAGCTCGAAAGCGGCAGTCCCCCCTCGCCCGCCGTCAAGGCGACGCGCGATCGGATCTTCTTGTCCTTTGACGTGATGGGAAGGACCCAGACGAGGCCGCTCCCACCTTGATGAAACGGGTCCGTGGAGACGATCAGGACCGGACGGACGCCCCCTTGCTCGTGCCCTCGCACCGGATTGAGGTCTGCATACCAGAGGTCGCCGCGGAAGAGGTCCCCGGGGGTCGCCGACGTCGCCTTGGACCTCCAAGCTCGAGCATCGCGATAAAATCAGTTCACTCGTCGCTGAGACCGTCGAACACCGATCCATCCCAGGATTCGCGTTCCTTAAGCTCATCGGCCCAGGCCGCGGGATCGTCCCGGAGCGCCCGATAATCCGTGTCGAGACCGGCCAGCAAAGTCTTATTCCGATAACTCCGCAATGCTTTGTCGAGCACCTCAATCATCGTCTCATCCGATTCATCGGCGAGTTCGCGAAGCAAAGAGTGGCTCGACCGGGAGATCCGAACCGTGAGACTTTCCATGACGACCTCCGCCAAGAAGGACGACGACACCAGCGTGCAATCTCCATATCAGTATACACGATCGTCTACAGGCCGCGAAGAGGTGAGCTTCGATTCCAGTGTCGTCTACTCCAGCTCACCCACCGCGTCGCGGGCGAGTTCGAGGGCGCCGTGGACGACGACTTCCTCGCCGAGGGCGGCGGGGACGACGTCGAAGGCGGATCGGAACGGCGGGGAGACC
>CALCIC010000421.1 GCA_937907405.1 uncultured Isosphaeraceae bacterium
CGAGAATTACCCGAAGCTCGACGACGACCCGATCCTCGACCTCGGCCCCTACGTCGGCCTGAACGTCGACATCGGCCACTACTTCGCCGGGACCAAGGGGAAGTCGCCGATCCCCGTCCTGGAGAAGTACCACGACCGGATCGTGAGCCTGCACCTGAAGGACCGCACCGCCGACGGCAAGAACCTCCCCTGGGGCCAGGGGGAAACGCCGATCAAGGCAGTCCTCCAGCTCATGAAGAAGGAGAAATGGACCTTCCCCGCCGACGTCGAGCTCGAATACAAGATCCCCGCCGGATCATCGGCCGTCGCCGAGGTCGGCAAGTGCGTCCAGTACTGCAAGGAAGCCCTCGCCTGAGACCTGGATTCAGGATCCTGTGAAGACCGGCGTCCGAAGCGCGCTCGAAAGGTCGGCTCAAAGGGAGGGGGCGCCCTGGAAGGCTCGCGAGGCTGGTCGCGGGCCTCGCGTCTTGAATCCTCTTTGAAGAAGTCGATCATGGCGCCTGATCGGTCGATGCAGGGGCGGCCCCCCCCTCCCCTTTAAGGTACGACAACAGGTCGGCGAACTCCTGACGGGAGATGGTTTTCTCGACTCCTTGGGGCATCAGGGATTGCTTACTCGCCGATAGTTCATCGATGTCGCTGCGGAGGACGACGTCCTCCTTGCCGAGGGGCTGGCGGAGGACGATCGACGAGTCGGTCTCGGAGGCGATCAGGCCGGTGAGGATCCGGCCGTCGCCGGTGGCCACGGTGTAGGCCGTGAAGCCGGGCGTGATTTCGTGGTCGGGCACGAGGACGTGAAGGAGGATCGCCTCCTTCGCCTGGTTTCGAACCCCGAACAGGTCCGGCCCGACCGCGACGCCTTCCTGGTCCAGCCGGTGGCACTGGGCGCATTCCCGTCGAAACACGATTCGGCCGTTCGACGGGTTCGACTTCAACTGAACGACGTCCTTGTAGGCGTCGTAGACCTTGGCCCGGTCGCCCGTGACGGCGCCGAAGAGGGCCTCGGCGCGATTGCGGATCGCCTTGTCGGGATTCTGGGCGAGCTGGCGACGTCGGAGAGCGTCGACCGCGCCGGCGGGCACGCGCCCGTCGGCCACGGCGTCGAGCACCCCCGGAACGTGGGCCGCTTGAGAGAACAACGCGGACAGGACCTCGTCGCGCATCGCGGGCGTGTACTGCGTGAACCGCTCAGGCGCCAGAAGGGCCGTCGCCACTCGAGGGTCCCGCTGAGTTCCCAACGCCCGGACGGCCGCGGTCTGAAAGGCCGCATGGTTTTCGGAATCGATGAGCTTGAGGAGCACCTCGCCCCCCCGCGCGAACCCGGCGAACCCAAGAAAACCCACCGCCGCGCGGCGCTGATCCAGGGTCGCCGAGGCGTCGGCCGCCAGCTTCGACATGGTCTCGACGACCGAATCGACGGCGGCGGTCAACTCGGGATCGCCTCCGGCCAGCGCGTGAAGCGCGTCGTCCCCCTCGCTCGCCTTCAGCTTGCCGCGCACCGATCCCGCCAGGCCGGTCAAGAGCGCCGCCTGGTCGCGGGGGGCGAACGCGCGGCCGTCGCGAGCGGCGACGACCCGGCGAGTCAGCGCCGGCCATTGATCGCGAGGGACCGACAACGGCATCATCCGACCGAGTTCGACGAGCAGCTCGGGCGAGAACGAAGCCTCGCCCCCGGCGAGGTTCCGGAGCGCTTCCAGAAAAGACGCCTCGCGATCATGGAGCGAGCTGAAGACCGCCGCGCGCGCCCAGCGGTCGGCGCCGTCCCGGGCGGCGATCCGGGCCAGGGCCTCGGAGACGCGCTCGACCGGAGCGTCCTTCGCGTCGCCGAGCGTGATCGCGGCCTGAAAGCGCACCCGGGGGTCGTCGTCCTCAGCCCGCTTGAGCACCACGTCGATCAAGGCGGGATCGGACTTGAGGCGGGCCTCGATGAGCTGCAAGGCCTGCTCGCGGACCCCGGCCGACGAGTGCCCCGCGGCGCTTCGGATCGACGCGTCGTCGAGCTTGCCGATTGTTTCGAGCAGCCTGAGAGCCTGGGCGACGGAGGCGCCGGAGGCGTCGCGGTCGTTGAGGATCGCGGTCAGCGGACCGGCCGCCGCGTCGTCGCGACGCATCAGCAGGAGCCGTTGCGCCGCGTCGCGCCGCCAGCCGTTGCGGTCGAGGAGCATCCGGCAGAGTTGATCCGTCGCGGCCTTCGGAAGATCGACCTGGCGGAGCGTTTGCGCGTCGTCGGGCTTGAGATCGTCGCGAATCACGCGCCAGAGGCGGCCCATCGTCTTGCCCCCTTCGAAGTCCGTCCGTTTGCGGATCTCGACGGGGAGGTAATCGGGATGCTCGATCGTCTTGCGGTACATGTCGCAGATGTACAGCGCGCCCTCGGGGCCGTGGGTGAGGAAGACGGGTCGGAACCAGTTGTCGGTGCTTGCGAGGAACTCGACCCCGGCCCGGGCGGCTCGGGCCGTGAAGGTCGCTCCGGCGGGTTCGAGGAGGTCGAAGTGGACGAGGTTGCCCGTCGGGTCGCATGAGAACGCGCCCCCTCGATATTCGTCGGGGAGGCCGTCGCCGCGGAACACGGTCACGGCGCAGGCCGCGGTGAACGTCCCGGCGTGCGAGTCGGCCGTCGTGACGTTCTGGCTGATCGGGTAGATCCTCGCGGCCGATCCGTGGCCCTTGAGGGGCTCGGGGGCCATCTCGGCCGGGCAATTCTGGACCGTCTCGGAGAAGGCGAGGTCGGGATTGCGCCGAAGGCTCGACGACGATACGACGACGTGCTGCACTTGCACGCGGTTGTAACAGATGAACCGATGACCGAAGTCGTCGAACGTCTGCCCGAACTGGGCGCCGCCGTCGGCGGCCTCGAACGCGCTCAGGTCGGGCCGGAACCGGAAGTCGGTCCGGCCGAGCGCCACGGCGGGCCGCTCCGGGAAGTCGGGCGCGGTCACCGCCCCCCCGGTCAGCCCGCTCGTGAGGTAGATCCAGCCGTCGATCGAGAGGAGCGGGTGGCTGACCCGAAGTTGCGTGCTCCCCTTGGTCGAGAACCCGGTGAACAGGACCTTGCGCTCGTCAGCCCTGCCGTCGCCGTTGTTGTCTTTCAGCCAAAGGACGTCCGGGGAGCACGTGACGATCAGGCCGCCGTTCCAGGGGAGGACGCCGTTGGGATAGGTCAAGCCCTCGGCGAACTCGACCCGGTGGTCCATCCGGCCGTCGCCGTCGCGGTCCTCCAGCAAGGCCACCCGGCCGACCGGCGGCTTCCCCTCGCCGGGCCCGGTCGGGTAACCGCGATCCTCCACCACGAACAGTCGACCCCGCTCGTCGAAGGCGCACGCCACCGGGCTTACCACCAGCGGCTCGGCCGCGACCAGCTCAAGCCGAACGCCAGGCGCGACGCGGAACGATCTCGGAGCGACGTCCGGTTCGAGCGGGCCGCTCAGCGTCTCGACCCGATCGGGCGGGCTCGCCTCGCAAACCGACGCCGCGACGGCGAACGTCGCAACGACCGTCCCGAGAAGCCCCCCAAACCGAAACCCAAAGCTCCAACGCGTCGCAAGCATGATGTAGCCGTCTCCGTTCAAACCATCCCGACGATCCAGACACCGGGCTCAGCCAGCCTGCCCGCTCGACGGCGAGGGCGCCCCTTGCCTGAATCGACGTTATCCGGCCCTGGCTTCCGCCACAAGTGATGGATCGTCGGGCGTCAGGCCGAAACCGTTCAAGGTCCGGGCGTCGTCAAGTCCTTGAGCGTCCAGCCGCGCCCCTCAAATCAAACGCGATCGTTCCATCCCCCCTCATGGTCATGGCCGTCGACCGACCCCGCTCTGATTCGCCGAAATGGTCGGCTTGCGCCAGAAAGCCCGAATGAAAATCTAAAAATATGGCGAATACACTTGATTCCACCTCAAGCTCCTGGGATTCTATGGAGTGGATAAGATCGCCGTCCGCCGCGGCTCGGCGGGCGAGGCGATGGATCACCGGACGGTTTGAAGTGGTTCCCATCCTCTCGACCACTCGACCCAGAGTTCCACGTAGAGATCGGCGTCGTCGAGAGATCAAAGAAGCGAGCCTGGAGCCGACCCCCTTGAGTTGCTTCAACCGGGTCGAGACCTGGATTCAAGCGATTCACCCTCGGCCCCTCGCCCCTCCCTGACCCATCAGCGGGAATCGGCTCTCACCCCTCGTTCCCAGGGAGAAGTCAATGCCCATTTACATGAAGACCGATGGCATTACCGGATCGGCGACCGGGAAATACAACGGATGGATCGAACTGGACTCAGTTCAACTGAATCCCGGCAGGTCCTTCACCTCGTCGACGGGACGAGTCGCGGCTCGGGACGCAAGTCCGCCCTCAGTCTCCGAGATCGTGGTGACCAAGCATACGGACGTCGCCAGCACGAAGCTTTTCCAGGCGAGCCTCGGAGGGGTGGGGAAGAAGGTCGTCATCCATTTCGTCAAGGAGGACAGCAAGGGGCAGGTCCCCTATCTGGCGCTGGAGTTGGAGAATACGTTGATCTCAGGCTTCAGCGTATCGAGCCATGGCGGCGCCTCGACGGGTCGGCCGATGGAATCCCTGACCTTGAACTACTCGAAGATCACCTATTCAGCGACGCCCGTAGCCGCATCGACGGCCCCCGCGGACGTCAAGGATCGGGCGCTTTGGAACCTCGCCACCGGCGGGGGCCCATCGGGCCCCTGACCCGCGCGAGATGGCTCTCGTCGGCCAGCACCCCGGCCGGCCAGACCGCACGGGCCGTCCTGGCCAATGCAACTACAGCTCGCATTACACCTGGATTCTTGAGACGTGAAAATCGTCTCAATCCCACCCTGCTTGCCCTGCTTGCCCTGCTTGCCCTGCCCTCGATGGAGGGCAAGCAGGGCAAACTTAGGGCCGATTCCCTACTCCCCTTGCGGGCATAGGTATGGCCACAACTTTTCGACCTGGGTAACCTGGTCCGGCATGGCT
>CALCIC010000422.1 GCA_937907405.1 uncultured Isosphaeraceae bacterium
GGGGCAAGGGGCCGGCGAGCGCGGCGGTCGTGGCGGTTCCGCCGTTGCTGGTGCTTGGGACGGTCGTCCTGCTGGTTTGTCGGTCGCTGTCGCGGCATGCGCCGAGACGGCTGGCGTCGGCTTTCGAGCGGTCGAGGACGTGGCGGCTCGGCCGTCGGCGAGTCCCCCTGGGGTTGTTCCTGGCCGCCCTGGTCGGCAACGTCGCGGCCCTGCCGCTCTACAGCCTGATCTGGCGCGCGGGACGGGTCGGGGGCCGGGCGACGCTGGGGAAGCCGCCGGTCTGGTCGCTCGCTGGTCTGGAAGGCTCGCTGCGGCTCGCGTTCGAGGAGAGCGTCGAGCCGTTGACCACGAGCGCGATTCTCGCGCTCGCGGCGGCGACGATCACGGTCGCGCTCGCCTGGGCGCTCTGCTGGTTGAGCCGCGCGTCGCGCGGGTGGCGGGCGATCGCGCTGGGGGTCGTGGCGCTGACGCTCGCCGCACCGGGGCCGGTCGTCGGCATGGCGTTGCTGCTGGCGTATCGGACGGTCGATTGGATCTACGACACGCCGTTGATCGTCGTCTTCGCAATGTCGGTTCGCGCCTAGCCGTATGCGATACTAGTCCTCTGGCCGTTCCTTCGAAGCCTGCCGACGGAGGTCTTCGAGGCTGCGGCGGTGGACGGCGTGGGGCCGATCGGCCAGGTGATTCGAATTGCGGTCCCGCTCTCCCGGCGGGCAAGTTCAGCCGCCTGGGCCGTGGCGTTCGTCCTCGGCCTCGGCGAACTGCCGGCGACCAACGTGATCACTCCGCCGGGGGTGGAAACCATCAGCCTGCTGATCTGGAGTCTGCTTCACACGGGGGTTGAGAGCCATCTCGCCGCCGTGGCGCTCGTCACCCTCGCGACGATCGCCGCCGCCGGGTTCGTCGCGGTCGGCCTGGTGCGGCGCGCTCTGGCGCGAGCGCGCGATTGACTGACGAGATTCTCGTCCGATCCGTATTCGAGCGCGTCCGGGACTGATGCTCGCCGCGCGGGCCGAGAGGGCCGCTACGCGGCGGCGGTCGAGCCCGACCCGGCGAGAGCGGCGACCACGGCGTCGGCGGTGGTTTCGGCGGCATGGACGCAGTCGGGGATGCCGACGCCGTCGAACGCGATTCCGGTCAGGTACAGGTTGGGATGCCTGGCGGCCTTGCGGCGGATCGCCTCGACGCGCTCCATGTGGCCGAGGACGTATTGCGGCATGGAGCGAGCATGCCGGCCGATCTCCAGGAACAGGGGTTCGCCGGTCAGGCCGATCAGATCGCCGAGTTCGCGGGCGAGGATCTCGCGAATCGCCTGGTCGTCCAGGTCGAACAGGTCGGGCTGCGTGGCCCCGCCGATGAACACGCGGAGGAGCGCCGAGCCGGCCGGAGCACGCGTGGGGAACTTGACGTTGAGGAACGAGGCGGCGAGGATCGATCGCGACTCGACGGCCGGAACGACGACTCCGAAACCGTCGAGCGGGTGCTTCACCTGGTCGCGTCGGTAGGCGGCGTTGACGATGATCGACGATGCGTACGGGATCGCCCGAAGCTGGAGGGCCAGCGACGGGTCGAGGCCGTCGAGCATCCGGGCCGTGGCATGGGCCTCGGTCGTCGCGATCACGGCGTCGGCCTCGATCGGCGGGCCGTCCAGGGGTTCGACGAGCCAGCCCCGCCCGTCCCCTCTTCGGCTGATCCGGCGCACGGCGCGGCCGGTCTGGATCACCCCCGGGCCCAGCGAGGCGGCCAGCGTCCGCGGCAGGACGTCCATGCCGTCGGCCAGCGAGACGAACATGCCGTATCGCGCGCCCGACGATTCCTTCTCGCGGCGCCGGGTCTCGGCGCCGCCGCGTCGCCGCCAGGCCGCCCGGATCAGGCTGCCGTATTGTTCTTCCATCGCCAGAAACTGCGGCAGCGTGGCCTTGAGGCTCAAATTGCCGGGGTCGCCGGTGTAGATGCCCCCCACCAGCGGCTGAACCAGGCGGTCGAGCGCCTCGCGGCCCAATCGGCGACGAACGAACGACGCCAGACTTTCCTCGGAGGCGCCGTCGCGGCGCGGGATCATGATCTCGGCCAGAATCCGGAGCTTGCCTCGCCAGGACAGGATCGGCGTCGTGAGGAGCGGCAACAGCCGGTGCGGGGCCATCAGGACGAAGCCCTCGGGCACCGGCGCGAGACGGCCGTTACGGACGACGAACGAGCGGCGATGGGCGGAATCGGTCTCGATCAACTGATCTTCGAGGTTCAGGCGACGGCAAAGGTCGAGGGCTCAGGGCTTGTTGGTGATGAAGGAATCTGGGCCGCCTTCGAGCGTGAACCCGTCGCGTCGATCGGTCCAGATCACCCCGCCGACGCGGTCCTTCGCTTCGAGAACGACGACTTCCATGGGCCTTCGGAGCCCGTTCGCCGATTCCTGGACGCGGTGCGCCGCGACAAGCCCCGACAGGCCGCCGCCGATCACGACCACCCGGTCAGTCGTATTCGAGCCCGCTCCGCGCTCGACCGAAGTCTTCATCAACACCATTCCCTCTTGGGGCGACCTGGGAACCTCGTCGCTCAAACCGCGAGTGTCGCCGATCGCAATGGATTCTACCAGATGCGCGCGAAAAAAACCTGGGTCGATGGAGGTCGTCAGGTCGTGAGTTCAACCCCGGGGCGTCGGTGATTCGCGCCGGGCCCGTGAACGAGAACGGGGACGGCGGTTGGAATTGCTACTTGGGCAAGGTGTAACGACCCTCGATGAAGCTGCGGATCAACTTACGCGTTTCGAGTGGCTTGAGGTCTTGCCGTCGCTCGATCCGTTCGACCTGATCCGCCAGGTAATTGTCTTTCACCCCGCCGCGGAACCACCGCGAGAAGTCCCCGCGACGCAGATGAAACAGCCAGGTCTCCTCGTCGATTCCGTCGGCGATCTGCGAGAACATCGAAAGATTCTGCGCCCTCAAATTGTGCTGATTCCGCGGCCCCCGAAAGAAGAAGCTGTGGTAGCGCAAGTCGCCCTCGGCGTACTTCCGCAGGTGGCGGATGCGGTCGGACCGGCCGGGCAGGATTTCGAGCGAGAACGGGGCCTCGTCGCTTTTCCAGAACCAGACGACGGCTTTCCTGTGCTCATGTTCCAGGTCGGCGGGCCAGGCCAGGGGCTGGCCCACGCCGTCCGCGAACTTCTGGATGGTCGATCTCGGGGCGGGACCGACCGCGATGATCACATCGATCAGCGGGAGCGCCGACGGAGCGAGGTGATCGGGATGCACGGTCACGAGGACCGTTTCCCCGAGATTCCGTGGCATGACCTGATCGATGTGCGCCCATTGGGGGGGCAGCAGGTGATGCGCTTCGTCCAGGACGATCCAGTGCGGGCGACCCGTCCGGATTCGCATGGCTTGCAGGCTCGGCAGCAGTTGGCCGAAGAATTCCGGACGATCCGCAAGCGGTATGCCCAGCAGGTTGACGTTCAAGGTGATTCTGGGGTCTTCGAGAATCGCGAGCGCCTCGTTCACGGATACGGCATGAAGATGGTTGCCGAGAGTCAGGACGTCCGGCAGGGTTCCGTAATCGCCTTCGGGATCGATGATGCAGAGTTGGTACGACTGCGCCATGAGCCGCTCGACGAACCCCGCGGCGACTGTGGATTTGCCACTCCCGGAAGGCCCCGCGATCAGGATGTTCGTTCCATACGGGCTGACGCTGACCAGGGTTCCATCCGCCCGCCGGCCGATCGGCGTCAAATGCTTGGCGATCCGTCCGCGCATGCAACTCAGATCGTCGGCGATCAGTTCATCGATGAGTTCCGCCAGGCCGTCGCCGTTCTCGCTCTTCGCGGCGTAGTCCACGGAATTGCGAATCGAGGGGACGGCGTTCGCGACCGTGGCCGCGCACTCGCTTCGTTCCAGGAGGGAGAAGTCGTTCTCCGAGTCGCCGACGCCGACGACCTCGTGCGCGGACAGTCCCAGCCTGCGCAAGGCGACTTCCATCCCGGTCGCCTTGGTGACGCCGGCCGGCAACACCATGACGGCCGTCCGGTTGAAGACGATGTGGAATTCCAGCCCCAGTTCCTGGATCGCCTGGAGGACCGCGTGTTGATGGGGCAGCCAGGTCGCGACGATCACCCGGCCGACGTCCAGCGGTTCAACCCCCAACTCCCTCAGCCGCGTGATGAATTCGATCGGCGGCGGAGTTGCGAGCAGCGTTTCCTCACGCGCCCGAGGGTCGTAGATGGTCGCGCCGTTCTCGGCGACGACGTAGTCGAAAATGGAGAGGTCTGGGCAGCTTTCGAGGAGGTCGTCCAGTCGCCGGCCGGTGACGAGGATCACACGCCGGCCCGACCTCCGCAGTCGTCTGATGGCCGAGAGTGCGGCGCCGGACGCTTGCCCGTCAGTCGCGATGACGCCGTCGTAGTCGGTTGCGAGAGCCAGATAGCGCATGGGGGCCTCCTCGGTCCGCCGGGTCGTCCGCCCGGCGATCGGCCTCTTTCATGGTACGGGTCGTTGATCGGAAAAACGGCGATGACGTCGGTAGGGGAAGTCGAGCCCGACGATTCTGCTTCAACCTGCAAGAGTCGCACGACGTCCGGCCGATGGCAACCTCGCGCCGTCGGGCCCGCCGGAAGCGACGACCAGGCTCGGCGCTCGACTCTGGTCATCATGGGACGGACGATCAGCCGTCGCGGCGGTCGGATCGACGCGTCAGAGAATAATTATGGACGTCGTCGATCAACGCCCGGACGTGATCGACGGGCGTATGCTGGAGGACGCCGTGACCCAGGTTGAAGATGTGGCCGGGCCGACCGTCGGCCTGATCGAGTATCCGGCGCGACTGGGCGGTGATCTCGGAGATCGGCGCGAACAGGGCGACCGGGTCGAGGTTCCCCTGCACTCCGACCTGATCGCCGAGCCGGTCCCAGGCCTTGTCCAGCTCCACGCGCCAATCGAGTCCGATCACCGTGCCGCCGGCGTCGCGCT
>CALCIC010000423.1 GCA_937907405.1 uncultured Isosphaeraceae bacterium
GCCTCATCGAGCTTCTCGGCCGCGCGCTCCACCGCCCCCGGCTCTTGGGGGGGCGTGCCGATCGCGCCTCCGACCGCCAGGGGCAAGGCCAGGGTGGTTGCGAGAACAGCCGCGGCGCGACGTCCAAAGACGAGGTTCATCGAGATACTCCTTTCCTTCGGGGTTCCTTGTCGACTCGCTCTCACGCGCTTTCGGTCGCGAGGCGATCGCCCCAGCTTAGCGGGCGGTCGTGGCCGTCGTCCAGCCGGGAAGCGGATGGGGCTGGGGGTCGCCTTCGCGAAGTTTGTAGGCTCGATCGGCTTCCAGTCCGGGGTGTCGATCGACCCGGCCCGAGGGCCAGCGCACCTCGACGGCGTCGGCGCGGGGCGCCGTTCCAAGGCCGAAGTAGAGCCGGTCGTCGCTTGCCGAGAGGTAGCTGCCGCCCCCCAGGCGCGGGACGACAAGCCGACGACCTCCCACCACGACGGTCGCCACCGCGCCCACCGCGTCGCGGTTCGATCCGGGAGGGGCGCCTTCGAGTTTGAGCGTCAGGAGGCGGCCGACCGGCCCCTGGTTGTGGAAGTACGCCAGCGGTCCACCGTTTGAGACGATCAGGACGTCGAGCTTGCCGTCGTTGTCGACGTCGCCGACGGCCAGGCCGCGGCCCAGGCGCTTGACGCTCCAGGGATCGCCGGCGGAGGGGGAGACGTCGCGGAGCCGCCCGCCCCCCTCGCCTCGCAACAGCATCGCCTCCATGGCGAACGGGACCTGCGGGCGGCGGTCGGTGATGTGGCCGTTGGCCTGCGCGACGTCGAGGACGCCGTCGTTGTCGACGTCCAGGAACGCCACGCCGAAGCCGAGCACCAGCCGCGTGAGGGACGCCATGCCGGTCGCCGCGGACTGGTCGACGAACTGGGCGCCGCCGGACCCTTGATAAAACGTCGTGGATTCGTGGAAGAAGTTGGTGACCGCCAGGTCGAGCCGTCCGTCGCCGGTGAGGTCGCCGCAGGCGACCCCCATGCCGGCGCGGTAGCCCCCCTCGGCGTTGGTCGCCACCCCCGCGTCGATCGCGATCTCGCGGAACTTCAAGTCACCCTGATTGTGGAACAGGTAGTTGGCGTTCTGGTCGTTGGCCACGAACAGGTCGATGCGGCCGTCGTCGTCGAAATCGGCCGCGACGACGCCCAGGCCGCGTCCTTCGCGGTCGGCCGAGGTGATCCCCGCCTCTTCGGAGACGTCGACGAACCGGCCGCCGTCGTTGCGAAACAGGTGGTCGGGCAGCGCCTCGAACATCTGGGGGCTGCAATGGAGGAACGTGCCGGGCTTGGCCTGGTTGCGGCAGGGCTCCGAGGTGAGCGGGTTCCAGGCGCAGTAGTGGCAGACGTAGAGGTCGAGGTCGCCGTCGTTGTCGAGATCGGCGAAGGCGGCGGAGGTCGGCCAGTCGCGGGGGCCGTCGAGCCCGGCTTGCTTGGTGGCGTCCTCGAACGTGCCGTCCCCCTTGTTGCGGTAAAGGGCGTAGCTCCGCCATCGGGTGACGAACAGGTCGGGCCGGCCGTCGCCGTCGTAGTCGCCGACGGTCGCGCCGTGGCCGTACCCGCCGGGGAACGCCGCCAGGCCGGACTTCTCCGTCACGTCCTCGAAGGAGCCGTCCCCCTTGTTATGGAACAGCCGGTCGCGTTGGGGGCCGACCACCGGCTGTTCGTCCTTGGGAAGGACGCCGCCGTCGACGAAGTAGACGTCGAGCCAACCGTCGCCGTCGTAATCGATCAGGGCGACGCCCCCTCCGAGCGTTTCGGGCATCCGGCAGAGGGGGGAGACGTCATTGTGGTAGACCGCGTCCAGACCGACGGCCCGGGCGTCGTCGCGGAAGATCGGGACGGCCCCCTTGCGGCGCGCGTCGGTCGTCGCGGCGGTCGAAGTCCGGCGGGCGGGCGAATTCGCCGGGGACTCGGCCGGGGCCGCCACGAGATCGGCGACCGACTTTCCGGGCATCGGCTTCAAGGTCGCGGCCGCTTCCTTGGCGGCGGCCAGGGCGACGGCCTCGCGCGCCTTCGACGGGTCGGACGACTCGGCGGCCGCGAGCGTTCGCCAGCCCTTGGCCTCGAACCAGCGGCCCAGCGCCTCGGCCGCCTCGGCCAGCTCGGTGAATCGGTCGGTCGGCGCCTTCTCGGCGAGGCGGGCGCGATAGACCTCGGCGGCCTGGTCGATCGCGGCCTTGCGGCCTCGGAGTTCTTCGGCGCGCTCGGTCCTCCCGATGTGGTCGTTCAATTTGATGAGGCGGTCGAGGATTCCGGGGGCGCCCGGTTCGATCTTGAAGACGCGGTCGGCCGTCGCCATTTCGGCCGGGACGTCGTCGCGGAGGTCGGCCGTCCACATCCGCAGTCGGTCGATCTCCGTCGCGCTCATCCGCGAGGCCGGAATTCGTCTCATCGCCTCCAGGGCCTCGTCCTCGACGTTCGACGCGACGGCCCAGTCGAGCCGGGCTCGCCAGACGGCCGGGTCGTCGGGGCGGCGCTCCAGGCAGCGCGTGATCCAGCGGTCGGCCTCGTCGAGTCGAGACGTCCGAACGGCCAGATTCGCCTTGCCCAGCCAGACGCGGTCGTCGTCGGGCGCTTCCTCGCCGGCCTTTTCCAGCCTCGTCCCCACGGCGTCGACGGGATACGCTTCGGGGACGTCGATCAGCCAGTGGCCGCGGAGCGCCTCGGCGGGCGCGCGCGACGAGATCAACGCCGCGCGCTTGCGGCGTCGCAGGTCGTCGTCTCGACCCTCAAGCAGATACAACTCTTGCAGCGACGCCTCGCGGGCGTCGAACGCCGGGGTTCCGGGAGGGAAAAAGGCGTGCTCAAGGGCTTCCTCGGCGGGGGCGAATCGGCCGTGATCGACGGCGAGTCGGACGAGTCGGGCGACGGCGTCGGCTCGACGCGCCGAGGAGTCCGGAATCCGCCCCCAGGTCTGGATCGCCTTGTCGACCTCGCCGTCGGCCTCCTGGCAGGCGCCCAGCCAGAAGTCGATCTCGTCGCGGCCGCCGCCTGACAGCAGGCCGGAGAGCGGCCCGAGGCCGGCCAGCCGGTTCAACCGCTCGGACGCCTCGGCGACGCGGCCGGCGGCCAGATCGTCGGAGGCCGAGGCGATCGCGGTCCGAAACCACCACGAGCCTGCGGCCCAGAAGCCCGCCGCGGCGAGTCCGCCGAGAACCAGACCGACGACGAGCTTGCGACGCGACATGGACGGCGTCCCGACAAACAAGAAACGAGGAATAAAAGGGAATTAACCCGTTGAAGTCGCGGGGGCGTCGCGGCGCCCCCGTCGCCGGGTGGGTTGAATCGCATTGACCCATGGAATTCAGACGACGCCGATAGGACGAGTATGGCCGAACCCGCGACCGAAGCCAAGTCGTTTTGGGTCCAGCCGAGACGCATTATCGACGAACGAATTCGTTCGGAAGCCGCCGCCCGGTCGTTCGAGGTTGAAATCCGATGACATGCAACAACGCGTATTCCTTTCTCGAATCGTGAGCGCGTCGCGAGGATTCCACGCGGCGGTCGAGGCTTGTCATCCGGGGATTCGACGTTAGTGTTGATGAGACGTCGTTGCAAGTTGATCCGTCGGGGGAATCGTCGGCGAGGAGGAGACGAAGTGGCCGATCTCGATCAAGACGAACGCGACCCCGAGCTCGGGTCGATCCAACGCGCGGCCGGGGATCGCGGCGCGGTCGTCGGTCCCGCGCCCTTTCATGCCGCGGCGACCTGTCTGCTGGCCGGTTTGGCCGCGGGTCTGCTGGCCTTTGGGTTGGGCGAGCTGAGTTACGACGCCTTTCAGGCCGACCGCGTGTCCACGAAGCTGGAATACGGCGGGACCGTGATGGTCACCACGACGAAGACCGAGCAGAAGGCGGCCGTCCAGAACGCGGCCCTCGCCTTCGCCGGGTTGGGGGCGATGCTCGGGGGCTGCCTTGGGACGGCCGGCGGTCTGCTGCGGAAGTCGCGCGGGGGGGCGGGCGCCGGCGGCGTCCTGGGGTTGATCGTCGGGGGGGGCGTGGGGGGGGGGGCTGCCGTTCCTGACGTTTCACGCGTACTTTCGCGCGGTCGATCAACTCGACGTCGCCCCGATGGTGATCGGCCTGTGCCTTCACGTCGCGATCTGGGGCCTCGTCGGCGGCGTGGCCGGCCTGGCGTTCGGCCTCGGCCTGGGCGACCCCGGAAGGATGCCTCACTACTTCGTCCTTGGACTCTTCGGCGCGGCGCTCGGGGCGGGATTGTTCGAGGTCCTCGGCGGCTATCTCTACCCCGAGGCGCTGCCTGAAGAGCCGCTGGCCCAGCAATGGCAGGCCCGGCTTCTGGCCCGCGTCCTGGTCTCGCTGGCCGCCGGAGCGGCGATCGGCCTGAGCTTCCCCGGGGGCCGCCGCTCGGCGGCCGCCTGATCGGCGTCAGGCCAGCAGCTTCTCGACGACCTCGCCGGAGACGTCGGTGAGGCGGAACTGGCGGCCTTGGGATTTGAAGGTCAGCCGGGTGTGGTCCAGCCCCAGCAGGTGGAGGAGGGTGGCCTGGAGGTCGTGGACGTGGACCGGGTCCTCGACGACGTGGAAGCCGAGGTCGTCGGTCCGGCCCAGGGTCACGCCCGGTTTGATCCCGCCGCCGGCGAGCCACATGGTGAAGGCTTGCGGGTGGTGGTCGCGGCCCATGCTCCGGCCGAGCGCGGCGTTGGACTCGACCATTGGGGTGCGGCCGAATTCGCCCCCCCAGACGACCAGGGTGTCTTCGAGCAGCCCGCGCTGCTTGAGGTCCAGGACGAGCGCCGCGCTCGCCCGGTCGGTCTGGCCGCACGAGATCTTGAGGCCGCCGGCGACGTCGGAGTGGTGGTCCCAGCCCTCGTGATAGAGGTTGACGAACCGGACCCCGCGCTCGACCAGCCGGCGGGCGAGCAGGCAGTTGGCGGCGAACGAGGGCTTGCCGGGCTCGACGCCGTAAAGCGCCAGGGTCGCGGGCGATTCGTCGGAGAGGTCCATCAATTCGGGCGCGCTCGACTGCATCCGGAAGGCCATCTCGTACGAGGCGATCCGGGTGGCGATCTCGGGATCGCCGGCCACGCCCAGGTGCTCGCGGTTGAGGTCGCCGATCAGGTCGAGCGACGCGCGCTCCAGCCGGCGGTCGACCCCGGAGGGGCTGGCGGCGTTGAGGATCGCGTCCCCCTTGGAACGGAACGGCACGCCTTGATAGGCCGTCGGCAGGAACCCGCTCGACCACAGGGCCGCGCCGCCGCTGAGCCCGCTGCCGGACGACATCACCACGAAGCCGGGCAAGTCGGTCGACTCGCTCCCCAAACCGTAGACGACCCAGGCGCCGAGGCTCGGCCGGCCGGGGAACGGCGATCCGGTGTTCAGGAAGATCTGCGCCGGAGCGTGGTTGAATTGATCGGTATATAAAGACTTAACAATCGCTATGTCGTCCGCCGCGTTCGCCAGGCAGGGGAGCATGGTGGAGAGTTCGGCCCCCGATCGGCCGTGGCGTGCGAATCGGTAGCGGGCGGACATCAGGCTGGCGTCGCGGCGGATGAAGGCGTAGCGCTGGTCCTTGACCACCTCGGCGGGGATCGGCCGGCCGTCGTGTTTGGTCAGCTCGGGCTTGTGGTCGAACAGGTCGAGCTGGCTGGGGGCGCCGGCCATGAACAGGAAGATCACCCGCTTGGCCTTGGGCGCGTAGTGCGGCGGCCGTGGCGTGAGCGGATTGATCGGCCCGGAGGCCGCGACGTCGGCCCCCCTCGCCCCGCCCTGCCCGTCGACCAGCAGCGAGGCGAGCGCGATCTTGCCGAGTCCGAGGCCGCAGTCGCGGAAGAAGTGCCGGCGCGTGCGCTCAAGGTTCCAGTCATGTTGATTCATGGCGGGCGTCACTCCTTGGTCACGGTTTCGTCGAGGTTCAAGAGGACGCGGGCGACGGTGGTCCAGGCGGCCAGATCGTTCAGGTCGGCGCCGTCGGCGACGGCCAGGAGCGGCGAGGCCGGCGGTCCGTCGGTCTTCGCGCCGGCGACCCTGGCGGCGTCGAGTTCCCCCGACCGGAACCGGGCGAGCTGGTCGTCGTGGAACGCCGAGATCCGCGACGCCTCCTCGGGACGTGGAACGCGGCCCAGGCAGAGGCGGAAGGCGTATGTGATCCGCGCTTCGGCGGTCGGCTCGGGCGTCTCTCGGACCACCCGGCGGGCGAGCGCCCGGGCGGCCTCGACGAACACGGCGTCGTTGAGCATGGTGAGCGCCTGCAGCGGCGTGTTCGACCGCTCGCGGCGGAGGCAGGTCGTGTCCGACGTCGGCGCGTCCATCGTGATGAACGCGGCGTACGGCGAGGTCCGCTTCAGGAACGTGTACAGGCCCCGACGGTAGCGGTCGCGGCCGACGCTCGTCGGCCAGGAGGTCTTGCCGTAGGCGAGCGAGGTGACGCCGTCGGGCTGCGGGGGATGAACGCTCGGCCCTTCCATCGTCGTCGACAGCAGGCCGCTGGCGGCCAGCGCGACGTCCCGGATCGACTCAGCCTCGATCCGGAACCGAGGCCCCCGGGCCAGAAGCGCGTTGATCGGGTCGCGGGCGATCTGCTCGGGCGTGGCGTTCGACCGCTGGCGGTAGGTCGCGCTGGTGACGATCAGCCGGTGCATCGCCTTGAGCCGCCACTGCCGGCGCGGCAGTTCGGTGGCCAGCCAGTCGAGCAACTCCGGATGCGACGGCCTGGCGCCCTGGGTGCCGAAGTCGTCGGACGTGGAGACCAGCCCTCGGCCGAAATAGGTCTGCCAGAGCTGGTTCACGGCCACCCGGCCGACCAGCGGGTTGCGGTCGTCGACCAGCCAGCGGGCCAGCGTCAGGCGGTTCGCCGGCGCGTCCGGGGGGAGCGGATGAAGGACGGCGGGGACCCCCGGCGCGATCTCCTCGCCCAGCTTCATGAACTCGCCGCGCTTGTGGACGTTCGTCGTCCGCGCGTGTTCGGGGAGGCGCTCGCGCATCACCATCGTGGTCGTCGGCTTCGGCGCCGAGGCCCGCAGCTTGGCGATCGGCTCGCGGGCCTTGGCCAGCTCGGGAGCGACCGCCAGGTAATGGCTCGTCAGCCGCGCTCCTTGTTCGTCGGTCCGTCTGGCCGGGTCGATCAGGAGCGCCTCCTCCACGTCGGCCGGGACGCCCGAGGCGGTCACGGGGCGGGCGGCGGTCGTGGCCGAGAGACGGAACCGGCCGATGGTCGTCTGGTGGATGAACTCCTGATGCAACGTGATCCGCAGCGTCGTCGGGCGGCCGGGCTCGGCGTCGGGGCCGCGGTCGAACTCGAAGACGGCGGCGTGCGGCTTGCCGATCTGGCCGCCGACGCTCCAGCCGGTGTCGGTCACGCCGTCGACCGCCAGCGCCGCCGACCGGCCCTTCGCGGCGAAATCCTCGGTGGCCCTGGCGATCTTCAACGGCGACGCCTTGCCGTCCGAGTCGACGGCGGCGGCCTCGAACTCGGTGAGCAGGAAGTCGCCGACCGCGAACAAGGGCGCGCGGCCGGGACCGCCGTCGGGGAGGCTGGGGTCGGGCAGGACTTCGAGCCGGACCGCCGAGACGTCCGGCAGGTCGGTCTGGACCTCGACCTCGTAGACGTCGTTGTTCGGCTTGTCTCCGCTGGCCAGCACCGAGCCGTCGGGCTGAACGGTCAACGTGGCGTGCTTCCGCGAGACGAGTTTGGTCGGCTTGAGGATCGTCCAGCGGGCCGGCTTGAGGGCCTTCTCCCAGGCGTTCTGCTTCGCGGCCAGGCTTTCGGGGCCTTCGGCCGGATACTGGCTCGGGAGGTCCGCTTCAAGGCGCTGGGCCTCGGCTTCGACGGCGGCCCCGCGGGCGGCGGCGGTCGGGTCGGGAAGTTCGATCTCGGGCTCGTCGGCGTTGTTGAGGAACGCGAACAGGCTGTAGTACTCGCGATGCGTGATCGGGTCGTATTTATGCGTATGGCATTGGGCGCAGCCGACCGTGAGGCCGAGCCAGACGGCGCCGGTGGTCGCCACGCGGTCGACGACGGCGGCGAACCGGAACTCCTCGACGTCGATGCCCCCTTCCTCGTTGATCATCGTGTTGCGATGGAACCCGGTGGCCGTGAGCTGGTCGGGCGTGGGGTTGGGGAGCATGTCGCCGGCGATCTGCTCGATGGTGAACTGGTCGAAGGGCATGTCGTCGTTGATCGCTCCGACGACCCAGTCGCGGTAGGGCCAGATCGACCGCTCGCGGTCCTTCTCATAGCCGTTGGTGTCGGCGTACCGGGCGCGGTCGAGCCAGTGCCGGCCCCAGGCCTCGCCGTGCTGGGGGGACGCCAAAAGTCGATCGACGAGCCGCTCATAGGCGTCGGGCCGCGGGTCGGCGACGAAGGCGTCGATCTCGGCGGGGGTCGGCGGCAGGCCGATCAGGTCGAGGCTGAGGCGGCGGATCAACGTCGGCCGGTCGGCTTCGGGCGACGGGGCGAGCCCCTCCTTCTCAAGCCGGGCCAGGATGAATCGGTCGATCGGATTGCGCGGCCAGTCGGCCCGGTTCACGGCTGGCGGGGCGGATCGCTTCGGCGGCTGGAACGACCAGTGGTCGGACTTGATCGCGACTGCCTGTGTCGTATCGGCGCCGTCGGCCGACCACTTCGCCCCCTGGTCGATCCAGGCGCGGAGCAGCCCGACCTCGGCCGGGGTGAGCGGGTCGCCCTGCCCTTCGGGGGGCATCGGGTAGTCGGGATCGGTCCGGGCGACCGAATGGATCAACCGGCTCTCGGCGCTCTTGCCCGCCACGACGATCGGCCCCTCGTCGCCGCCGGCCATGAGGCCGTCCTTCAGATGGAGCGCCAGGCCCCCCTTGTGCTTCTTCTCGCCGTGGCAGCGGTAGCAGCTTCGCGACAGGATCGGCGCCACGTCGCGGTCGTAGTCGACCGGCCTGGATGCGGCCGGCGGCAACTCGGGCGGCGGATCATCCGCGCGAGCCGCGCTCATGTCGGGCGCGGTCATGAGGAGGAGACCGAACGGCAGGACGGCGGGGAGGGATCGCATGATCATGGGGTGGGCCTCGGTTTCGACGATGATCGTCATTATCGCATCAACCCTCCCGTTTGGCGACGTCATCCGTGAGAACCCGCCTTGGGTGAGCGTCTCGAAAGTGGGTGGGAAATCTCGTCCAGCAGAGGCGGTTGATG
>CALCIC010000424.1 GCA_937907405.1 uncultured Isosphaeraceae bacterium
AGGCCGAGTTGGCGGACGGCGAACGGCCGCGCCCAGCCGCCGTCGTGGGGGACGTAGCCGAGCAGCCGGCGGGCCTCGGCCTGGTCGGGATCGCGTTCGACGATCGCGCGGAGGTACGACGACGCCTTGGCCAGATGGGGCGGCTCGGCCTCGCCCGCCTTCCGGACGAGGTCGAGAAGGTCCGCCGCCGATCGCGCGCGAATCGCCGCCAGCTCCGTTCGCCAGGCGGGCGCGTCGTCGGTCTTGCCGAACCGCGGCTCGACGACCTCGGGCAGGGGGGTGAACCGGCTCGCCACGCCGGGCGAGGGCCTGGGCAAGAGATCCCGGACTTCCCCCGCCGCCTTGGGCTCCCCCTTCGTTTCCAGACGGTCGGCCAGGGCGCGGAGGGCGTCGGCCTCGCGGGTCAGGGTCGTCGCCGCGGCTTTCGAGAGCTCGTCGCCGAGGTCGTCGGCCGCCGTGGGCGACGGGACTTGAAGCGTGAACGCGAGGCCGGCGAGCAGAAGAATCGACGTCATGCCGAGGGTCCCCGGGACTTCGAGGCGCGGATCACGGAACCGGGCGCGAACGATCGCGTCACTCGATTATTCGACCTGGGCCCCGTCGCGGCCACCTCGAATCGAGGTCGTCCGGCGAAATCCGGGTTGGGCTGGACGGCTCGGGCGAAGGCTCGCACAATGCGGGCCGTCGGCCGTCGGGAGCGTTTCCGGCGGATCGGAACCGGCCCGAAGCGAACAGGAGACGACCGATCATGGACGCGTCGCGCCCTCGCCTTGCACATGTGCTTATGCTGATCCTGGGTCTGGGAATCGGTCTGACCCTCGCCGCCCAGCGTCCGACGCGGCTTCAGGCCGGCGGGAGCGATCGGTCGGGCGAGTCGGCCCTGACGTCCGGCGCGATCGCGATCGGCTATGATGAAGGGAGCAAGACCCAGATCCCCCAGGACGCCCTCTATTACCTGGATTACAAGGCCGGCAAGCTGCTGGCGACGATCCCCATGTTCCGCCAGACCGCCAAATCGACCCGTTACCTGGAACCGTTCGCCGAGCGCGACCTGGTGGCCGATTTCAAGATCGACCTCGACAACGGCCCCCGTCCCCACTTCTTGATGACGACCGGTCATCTCGGGACGTTCGGCGCGGGCTGGGCGCCGCTGTTCGTCTTCGAGACGACCTCGGGCCAGGTGGCGGTCTATCGAATCCAGAAGCAGACGGTGGGGGTCAAGTATCAACTTCAGTTCGAGTTGCTTGAACTCGGGCCGGTGCGGGGGGCCACGGCCGAGGCGGCGGCCGCTCCCCTTCCACTCCGTTGACGACCGCGCCCGCCTGGGCCGACGCCGGGGCTCCCGGTCGGTCAGGGGGCGGCCGGCGGCGGCGCGGCCGCGGCGTCGGCCCCCGCCCCCTCGGCGCCGGCCCCGGCGGCCTCGCCGCCGAGGATCGAGCCTTCGCCGTACGGGCGGGCTTCCTGGCGGTCGAGCAGCCATCGGCCTCGGGGATCGAAGATCTTGACCGGCACGAACTGGTTGCCTCCCACCTTGCCGTACGAACTGTACGGGTCGCGAGCGCCGGCGCCGTACCGGGCGAAGATGTCGCCGGTGGTGTGCTGGAAGAACCCCAGCCACTGGTGGTCGAGCCCCAGGCCGAACGGCGGGCGACGGTCGTAGGTGATGTAGCCGAAGATCTTCTTGTGGACCGGCGCCGCGTGAAACGCCAGCAGGATGATCGAGAACGTCACCAGCACCGTCCCCAGCGAGAAGGCGAGTCGAGCGGCGTGGTAGACGGGCGTCGGGAACCGGACCTGCGCCGGCGCGATCGTCTCGGTGATCATCCGGAACAGCAAGAGCGCGACGCAGAAGATCAGCATCATGCTCAGCGTGTCGGAGAACCCCCAGCCGATGCCCGTGGAGTTGATCAGATCGGCGAGCGGCTCGTAGAAGTTGAACGCGATCATCCCCGAGAAGACCACGTTGAAGAACAACAGCGCCGCGCCCCAGGCGCCCTCGCTGGAGACGACGTAGGTCATGAACAAGATCAGGGCGGCGAAGATCAGGTCGATGACGGCTGGTGGCACGGACATAAGCAGGATCTCGTTCTACGGTTGGGGGGTGGCGGTGACGAACCGGTACGGCCGTGGGACGTCGGTCATTTGACGACGCGGAGCAGTTCCTCGATCGACGTCCGCCCCTGGATGACCTGGCGAAGGCCGTCTTCTTGAAGGTAGATCATGCCCCCCTTGCGGGCCTCGGCCTTGATCTTGGCGAGCGAGGGGTTTTCGCGAAGCAGGTCGCGGATCGGCTCGGTGATCACCAGCAGCTCGAAGATGCCGGCGCGGCCGAAGTAGCCGGTGCCGCCGCACTCGGGGCAGACCTGCTCGGGGTTCTCGGGCCGTCGATAGAAGACGTCGACCTTGTCGGCGGGCAGGTTGGCCTTCTTGAGAAACTCGGGCTTGGGCTTGTACGGCTCCTTGCAGGCCTCGCAGAGCAGCCGGACCAGTCGCTGGCCGAGGACCGCCGACAGGGCCGAGGCGATCATGAACGGCTCGACGCCCAGGTCGAGCAGCCGGAACAAGGCGGTGACCGCGTCGTTGGAGTGGACCGTCGAGAACACCATGTGGCCGGTGTTGGCCGCCTGGCAGGCGATCGTCGCCGTCTCCTGGTCGCGGATTTCGCCGATCATGATCACGTCGGGGTCTTGCCGCAGGATCGACCGCAGGCTGGTGGCGAAGGTCTGCCCCGCCTTGGTGTTGACCTCCATCTGGGTCACGTTGTCGAGCTGGTACTCGATCGGGTCCTCGACGGTGATGATGTTCTTCTGGTAGCGGTCGATCTCCCGCAACGCGGCGTAGAGCGTGGTCGATTTGCCTGAGCCGGTCGGACCGCAACAGAGGAACATGCCGTGGGGCTGGGTGACCAGGCTGCGGGTCTGCTCGACCAGCTTGCTCCGCATCCCCAGGTCTTCCAGCTTGGTCACGGCCGACGAGTTGTCGAGGATTCGCATGACCAGCTTCTCGCCGGCCTTCGACCCCGAGGTCGCGACGCGGAAGTCGAGGTCGCGGTTGGGGAGCTTGGCGCCGAACGAGCCGTCCTGGGGCTTGCGCTTCTCCGAGATGTCCATCGCGCAGAGCACCTTCAGGAGGTTGATCACCGCGTCGCCCGTCGGTCGGTCGAACGGCTCGGCGGCGTGGAGGATGCCGTCGATCCGGTATCGGACCGAGAGCTGATCGGCGGTCGGCTCCAGGTGGATGTCGGTCGCCCGTCGCAGGACGGCGTCGTACACCAGCTCCTTGGCCGCCATGAACGACCGCGACTCCTCCGCCTGGCGGACCCGGCTGGGGTCTTCCTTGGTCATCCCGGCGCTCTTGCCCACGAACGTGATCGGCGGTCCCGCCCGATCCATGGACGTAACCTCCCGGTTGAACCACGGCCGCATCCCCATCGAGGCCAGCAGGTCGTTGGCCACCTCGCCCAGGTGGTACGGCGTCAGCACCTTCTGGTCGTCGGCCACCGTCTGATTGCGGACGAAGACGTACGTCAGGATCGGGATGAAGTAGGCCAGCAGCAAGAGCGTCATGCCGACCGGGTAGATCGGGATGGCGAAGACCATCGCCAGCCCGAGCACCCCCGAGAAGAAGATGACGCTGTTCCAGGTGCCGAACTTGAGGTTGTCGAGGTTCTTGGTGTCGTGCTCGACCCAGTCGGTCGTCCAGGTCCAGAGCAGGTAGACCACGATCACCGGCGCGAACTTGTACAGGTTGAGATAGAAGCCGGTGCCGTGCGGGGCGCCGGGGGACTGGGCGAACAGCGGAGTCAGAACGTCGGCCGCGTCGGCCCCCGCAACGACGCCGAGCGTCGCAATCAGAAACGTCGCGAGCACCGGAAACGGACGAATCATGGAAGACCTTTCTTACGTGCGATGTCCCGGGTCGAACACGAATCGCATCCCGGGGGTTCGAAGCCGCGGCCGAATCCAACCATCCCGTCGGGCGAGCCGCCCCCGGTCGACGGACTCGCGTCGCGAACCGGGGAGCGAGCCTCGGGCGCCGCCGACTTCGCGACGCCCCCGGCCACGCGCCTTGGGGCCTAGAGCTTAAAGAATACCAGGTTGATTGATCGAAATCCCCTTGAGCGCCATTTTCAGGGCCTCGGGGCTGGGGGCCACCTCGAACGCGGTGGCGCGCTCGATCTTCTCGTCGGTCACTAGCCGCCGGAGGCTCTCGGTGAAGTCCTGCATGCCTTCTCCCAGGCCGATCCGGATCGCGTCGCCGAGCTTGGCGTCCTCCTCGTTGAGGATCAGCTTCTTGATGATCGGGTTCATCAGCATGATCTCGTTGGTCGGCACCCGCGTCGTCCCCTTGTCGGCCAGCTCCTTGGTGGTCGGCAAGAGCTTCTGGGCGATGACCGCCTTGAGGTTGAACGCCAGCGACTGCCGCAAGGGGGTGTGCATCTCGCGGGGGAACAGGTCGAGGAGCCGGCTGATGGTCGAGGGCGCCGAGCCGGCGTGGATCGTGCCGAACACCAGGTGCCCGGTCTCGGCCGCGTGCATGGCCGCGCTGAACGTCTCGCGGTCGCGCAACTCGCCCACCAGGATGATGTCGGGGTCTTGCCGCACCGCGTGCTTCAGCGCGATGTCCCAGTTGATCACGTCGATGCCGATCTCGCGCTGGTTGATGATCGACTTGTCGTCCTTGAACGTGTATTCGATCGGGTCCTCGAGCGTCACGATGTGCATCCGCTCCCGCTCGTTGACGTACTGGAGCATGGAGGCGATGGTCGTGCTCTTGCCCGACCCGGTGACGCCGGCGAGGATGATGATCCCCTGGTCGTGCTTGGTGACCTCGGCCAGGCTCGGCGGCAGGCCGAGGTTCTCGAACGTCGGGATCTTGTTGTTGACGCGGCGGGCGACCAGGCTGAGCCGCCCGCGCTGCTTGAACAGGTTGACGCGGAACCGGGTCTCGTCGTCGCCGTCGCGGATGATGTGGGCGAAGTCGACCCCCCCCTCGTCCTCGAGGATCTTCAACTGCCGGGGGGTGAGGATCGGGTACATCAGCCGTTCCATGTCGGGCGTGGTCAGCACCGGGAGCTGCATCTGCCGGAGCACGCCCGCCAGCCGCATCGACGGCGGCATCCCGACCTTCAGGTGCAGGTCGGAACCCTTGTACTTCATGGTCATCCGGAACAGCTTGTTCGCCTCGGGCTCGTTGGCGGCGGTCTCGACGTTGGGTTCAATGGCGGTCGACATCGGCAGGCTCTCCTCGAGGAAGCGAAAGTGATCGTTGAGGAAGGATCGCGACGAGATCTCGTCCGGTCGGGTTTCGCCGGGCTCGCGGTTTGCGGCTCGGGGGCGTCGGGCTAACCGACCGCCGCCGGCTCGCCCTGGGCGAGGGGCCGGGGCCGGCGGACCGCGACGCCGTGGTCGGCCAGGTAGTCCTTGGTCTCCGGGATCGAATACTCGCGGTAATGGAAGATGCTCGCCGCCAGGGCCGCGCTCGCGCCGGCGTCGGCCAGGACGGCCCGCAGGTGCTCGGGGCTCCCCGCGCCCCCCGAGGCCACGACGGGGACTTCGACGGCGTCGACCACCGCGCGGGTCATCTCCAGATCATAACCGTTCTTGGTGCCGTCGGCGTCCATGCTGGTCAGGACGATCTCGCCGGCGCCCAACCGCTGCACCTCGACCGCCCAGGCGACCGCCTCCAGGCCGGTCGCGATGCGGCCGCCGTTGATGTGCACCTCCCAGACCTCGCGGCCGTCGCGCCGGACCCGCTTGGGATCGATGTTCACCACGATGCACTGGCTGCCGAACCGCCGCGCCGCGCGTTGGATCAACTCGGGGTCGCGAACCGCCGCCGAGTTGATCGAGACCTTGTCGGCCCCGGCGTTCAAGAGCGCTCGGACGTCGTCGACGGTCCGGATTCCGCCCCCCACCGTCAGCGGCATGAAGCAGACCTCCGACGTCCGCCGCACCACGTCCATGAGGATCTCGCGCTCCTCGTGGCTGGCCGTGATGTCCAGGAACACCAGTTCGTCGGCGCCCTCGGCGTCGTACCGCCGGGCGACCTCCACCGGGTCCCCCGCGTCGCGCAGATTCAGGAAGTTCGTCCCCTTCACCACGCGGCCCTGGTTCACGTCCAGGCAAGGGATGATCCGCTTCGACAGCATGCGCAGCCCCTCTCGGCGGGTCGTCCTCGGAACTCCACGAGCCGCGCCCGAACCGATCCCGTCACGTACAGTTACGACCGAATCCCCAGAGAGGACGTCGAAGTATTCTATAACACAGTTCCAGTCGATCCTAGTGGCGTGTCGAAAGATCGCGTCTTCGGTCCCGCGCCCGCATCCGGGTCGGGTCGACGAAGGGGGGGCTTCCGTGATGCGTCGAGGCAAAAGTCGAGATCGGAGTACGAGCCGGGTCGGCGGCCTGCGCGCCGGGCATGGGCTCGGCCGTCCCGCCGACCGTCGCTCGACTCGACTTTTCGCAATAATTTTTGTATAAAAGGCGAAAATGGGGGCGAAGGTCATGGACGAGGGGGTGGTCGAGCCCCTAGAATGGGGTCTGCCGTAGCCGTTGAAAGCCGCATTGGGGAGGCGGATCCGATGTCCGAATCGTCCGATCGAACCTTGTTGGACCTGATCCGTCGCCGTGGTCCGCTGACCGTCGACGAGATGGTCGCGGAGATGGGGGTGACCGGGACGGCGGTGCGCAATCGGCTTTCCAGGCTGGTGAGCAACGGCCTGGTGGAGCGTCGGTCGCGGCAGAACGGCCGCGGTCGGCCCAAGCACACCTACGAGGCGAGCGTCGAGGCGAACAAGCGGCTCGGCCAGAATTACGCCGATCTGGCCGTCGCCCTCTGGGAAGAGTTGATGAGCACGGTCGACGACCGCAAGCTGAGGCGGCATCTGTTTTTGCGGATCACCGAGCGGCTCGCCGAGGTTTACAAGACGCAAGTCAAGGGGGACGAGTGGGAGGGCCGGTTGGTCCAGCTCAGTCACGTCCTCCAGGATCGCGGGGTCGAGGCCGAGGTGGCTCGCGACGACGCCGTCTTGCTGCCGTTTCTGCGTCAGCATTCGTGCCCGTACTATGAACTCGCGGAGACGGATCGGGCGATCTGCGCCCTCGAACGAAAAATGTTGGAAAAGATCCTGGGCGCGGGGCTGAAGCTCAGCCAGTGCCGCCTCGACGGCGACCGCTCTTGCGACTTCCAGGCCAAGCCGGTCGTGGCCGCGGGCCTGCCGGTCTGAGCGGGGACCGCCCCAGGAACGATCTGGAAGCCGGTTTTACGACGACGATCTCAACAGGGTGTGATTTCACGATGAGCAAGGTACTTCGGATCGAGAATCTACGAGTCGCCATCGAGGGCAAGGAGATCCTTCGCGGCGTCGACCTGACCATCAAGCAGGGGGAGGTCCACGCGCTGATGGGGCCCAACGGGTCGGGCAAAAGCACCCTGAGCTACGCCCTGATGGGCCACCCGAACTACGAGGTGACCGGCGGCTCGGTCACGATCGACGGCGAGGACCTGCTGGCGATGGAGCCCGACGAGCGGGCCAAGGCGGGCGTCTTCCTGGCGTTCCAGTACCCCACGGCGATCCCCGGGGTGACGGTCGCCAACTTCCTCCGGCACGCGGTCACCAACGTCCGCAATCCGGAGCGCAAGGAAGGCCAGGACCTGATGCCGATGCGCGACTTCCGCAAGGAGATGCGCCAGGAGATGGACGACCTGGGGATGGACCAGGAGTTCGCCCGCCGTTATCTCAACGAAGGGTTCTCCGGCGGCGAGAAGAAGCGGGCCGAGATCCTCCAACTGGCGATGCTCCGCCCGGCGTTCGCGATCCTCGACGAGACCGACAGCGGCCTCGACATCGACGCCGTTCGGATCGTCTCCGAGGGGGTCAACCGGGTCGCCGCCAAGCATGCGACCGGCGTCCTGGTCATCACCCACTACGAACGCATTTTGACCTACATCAAGCCCGAGTTCGTCCACATCCTCTTCGGCGGCCGGATCGTCGAGCAGGGGGGGCCGGAGCTGGTCAAGCAGCTTGAGGCCGAAGGCTACGACTGGATCCGCGAGAAGCATCCCGAAGCGGCCCGCGCCGAGGACGAGATGGAAGCCGCCAACCCCAACGCCGGCCAGTTGGTCTGACCGGGCCGGAACACGAGACGAGACGAGACGAGACGAGACGAGACGGACGATTCCCAGGGTAGAGAACAAGAGGAAACCGCGATGGCGACCGATCTGAACCTTCAGGTGGCAGGCATCAAGGACGAGTACAAGTACGGATTCCGCGATTCCGACGAGCATTACGCCTTCAAGAGCGGCAAGGGGCTGTCGCGCGACGTCGTCAACCAGATCTCGGAGATGAAGAACGAGCCCGACTGGATGCGCCAGTTCCGCCTCAAGGCCCTCGACGTGTTCCTCAAGAAGCCGACGCCCGTCTGGGGGGGCTCGCTCTCCGAGCTGAACTTCGACGACATCCACTACTATATGAAGGCCGCCGACCGTCAGGGGAAGTCGTGGGACGACGTGCCGGCCGACATCAAGAACACGTTCGACAAGCTCGGAATCCCCGACGCCGAACGCAAGTTCCTGGCCGGCGTCGGCGCCCAGTACGAGTCGGAGGTCGTTTATCACAGCCTCCGCGAGGACCTGCAGAAGAAAGGGGTGCTGTTCGTCGACACCGACACGGCGGTCCGCGAGTATCCCGACATCGTCAAGGAGTATCTCGGGACGATCATCCCGATCGAGGACAACAAGTTCGCCGCGCTCACCTCGGCCGTCTGGAGCGGCGGGTCGTTCGTCTACATCCCCGCCGGCGTCAAGGTCGACATCCCGCTCCAGGCCTACTTCCGGATCAACGCCGAGAGCATGGGCCAGTTCGAGCGGACGCTGATGATCGTCGAGGAAGGCGCCCAGGTCCATTACGTCGAGGGCTGCACGGCGCCGATGTACACGTCGGAAAGCCTGCACTCGGCGGTCGTCGAGATCGTCGTCAAGAAGGGGGGCCGGTGCCGCTACACGACCATCCAGAACTGGGCGAACAACATCTACAACCTCGTCACCAAGCGCGCCGTCGCCCATGAAGACGCGTTGATGGAATGGGTCGACGGCAACCTGGGCAGCAAGCTGACGATGAAGTATCCGGCGGTCCACA
>CALCIC010000425.1 GCA_937907405.1 uncultured Isosphaeraceae bacterium
TCCCTACACGACGCTCTTCCGATCTCGAGGGTCTGGAAGTCGATCGGCGGGTCGGAATCGCTTTGAGCGCCCTGCCGCCCGCGCAAAGGATCGCGGTCGAGGAGATCATCCGTTCGCGTTCTGCATTCGAGCGGGCGGTTTCCGTACCGGGGCGCGTCCGGATGATGCGGACGTCGGGGCAACCGCTTTACATGATGAGGATCGCTCCTTCGCTCCGCCTCATCTATACCCTGGTGGGGGAAACAGTGTACGTGCTCGACGTCGTCGAGCGCGCGACGCTGGACCATTTCTCCACGCTCAGGGCCGCCCAGAGGACAGCGGCCCGAACGAAGAAGAAGCATGAGATCGCAACTCCCGAGCGGAAGCCGGCCAAAGCGGCCAAGAAATGAAAGCGCTCGACAAATTCGCTCTCGACCTCGCGGAGGGATGCGATAACAGGATCTGGTCCTCGTGGTCGAGGACGACCCCTGGCCGCCCCGCCGATCGGGCCCCCCATCCACAGATTACACAAATTAACGCAGATTTATTCAAACCAGGAACCTCCCATCTGCGAAAATCAGCGTAATCCGCAGACGAATTCGGATTTAGAGCGGTTTGCTTTCGGCTCGCCTACAAGAATGGTTTGAGTTTGAAATGAGCATGTCTTGCAATCCAAGACGTCGGTCCCACGGGTCGTGGAGTGCGGCGGCTTGCCGCCGCTTCCAACACGCATCACGCGCGGGAGCAAGCTCCCGCACTCCACAGGGCGAACGGTCGAGTCCCAGCGGCGAACTGCGCAACCCATCAGGAAACCGCTCTAGGTTTCCAGGTCCACCCGGCTGACAAACTCGTCGGCCCGGATTAGCAGACCAGACCAGAAAGTATTACCACACCCCGGCCAGTACGCCCGCCTCCGCTGGCGTAGCGAACAAGTCCAAGTCGGCGCGAGACAGGTCAACTGCATCACATTCGACGAACTGTATCAGACGCTGTCGCTCAAAGTCTCGATCTTCGGCTGATCCGAAGCGTAGGACCGGGTGCCTCAGGCGGGCCCGGTCGTCGGGATCGATGGGGGGATGTCGGACGCGCCAGCTCTGAGATCATCGAGACAGCATCCGCCGCAGAGGCTCCGGGATGAGGGTATGGTACATCCGCGAGCCCAGGAAGTAGCTCCGCGCCTTTCTTCGGCACTTGCGCGGGTTGGTCGAGCTGTCGCAGGCCGTGTACATATCGTGCAGGAACCGGCGGTCACAGTCGCGGGGAGATCCCTCGCAAGTGTCGTGGCCCTGGCACGCCGGGCGGAAGTCGGCGCCGAAGAATCCCTGCTTGACCAGTCGGTTGCCGCCCCAGGTCTCGCCCATCCCGCAAGGCCGGTAAGACGGGCAGGCGGTCTGGGCGTGGACGCCGGGCTGCCAGGCGGCAAGCGCCCCGGTCAAGAGGATTGTTGCAGTTGCGAGGCGCATACTTCCACCTGTAATGATGCGGTCGGGCGCGACCGCGGAAGTCAAAGAAGCGTCGACCGGTCGCCACGATGGCTTACGCCCAACTCTATCACATCGCCAGGGGCCGCATCGCTCGGCTCGATCGATGCGGAAACCCGCGATCGGAAATCCAAGCGCAGAGAATCCGCTGCCGGCCCAATCCGACATGGCTCCGCGCGTGGTATGATCATGATGGAGAAGTGTCGGCCGCCGGGCTCTTTGACAAGTCGTTTTGGAGGGGAGTCGCGGCTCTGAGATGGAGGCGAAACCGCGCGATCGAACCCAAACCGGGGACGCGCCCCCATCGGTCGAAAACCGCGCGATCGAACCCAAACCGGCGACGCGATGAAGGTCGGGCCTGGGGTCTCCGAGTGCAAGATCGGGCGCGAACGAAGCCAAATCCAGGAAAGATGGTTCAGGACGCAAGACTTTTCCCAAAAAGATCTTGCGTCACATGAGATCCACCGTCGGTCAACGACGACCGGCGCGAACGAAGCCAATCCAGGAGCGACGTTCCGGGGGCGGTCGTGAGAATCGAGCGGCTGAGTCGGGAGCGGCGCGAGGGGCGGTTTCGGCGCGAACGAAGCCATCTTCCGCCGTCGCCGGGATGACCTTCGGCGCTGTCGGCGAACCGCCGCACTCCACGGATTCGGGCGCGGGACCGGCCTCGCCGAGCGCGGCGACAGGCGAAGAATGTTAAATTCGATGCGGAATAGGCGACCATCCGCGTACCGAGGTTTCATGTTATGCGAGCAACGACGTTTGGAGAGGTCATGCTGAGGCTGACGACGCCGAGGCATGAGCGGTTCAACCAGGCCCGCGTCCTGGAGATGACTTTCGGCGGCGCCGAGGCCAACGTGGCGGTCTCGCTGGCGATCCTGGGGGACGACGCGCGGTTCGTCACCCGCCTGCCGAAGAACGACGTCGCCGAGGCCTGCGTCCAGGAGCTCCGAGGGTTCGGCGTCGACACCCGCGCCATCCTCCGGGGGGGGGACCGGATCGGCGTCTATTACCTGGAAGCGGGCGCGGCGCAGCGGGGGACGACGGTCACCTACGACCGCGCCGGCAGTGCGCTGGCGACGCTCGATCCGGCGGAACTCGACTGGCGAGACCTGCTCGCGGATACGGATTGGTTCCACTTCACCGGGATCACCCCCGCCCTGTCCGCCGCCGCCGCCCAGGCGACGAGGGACGCGCTCGACGCCGCGAAAGGACTCGGCGTGACGGTCAGTTGCGACCTCAACTACCGCAAGAAGCTCTGGAGCACCGACCAGGCCCGAGCGACGATGAGCGAGCTGATGCCGATGGTCGACTACTGCATCGCCAACGAGGAAGACGCCGAGAAGGTCTTCGGCGTCAAGGCCGAGGGCGCCGAGGTCGAACAGGGCCGGCTCGACCGCGACCGCTACGTCGAGGTCGCCGACAAGCTGGGTCGGATGTTCGGCCTGAAGGGGGTCGCGATCACGCTTCGCGAGAGCTTCTCGGCCTCGCGGAACGGCTGGTCGGGGATGTTCCACACGGGGGGTCGGGCCTATTTCAGTCGGCGGTACGAGATCGAGGTCGTCGACCGGGTCGGCGCGGGGGATTCGTTCGGCGCCGGACTCATCCACGCGATGGGGCTGAAGCGCGGCCCGCAAGAGGTCGTCGAGTTCGCGGCCGCGGCAAGCTGCCTCAAACACTCGGTCTTCGGCGACTATAATCGAGTAGGGCCGAGCGAGATCGAGGCCCTGCTCGGGGGCGACGCCTCGGGCCGCGTCCAGCGCTGAGGCGCCGTCGAAGCGGGAGATCGATTCACGTTGAGCCAGCTTCTGAACGGGATTTTCTACTGGGTCATCACCGAGCTGACGACCCTGCTCGGCTTCGGCCTGGCGATCGTCTTCATCGCCCACTTGATCCGCCAGAAGCGGTCGCCGAGCAGCACCCTGGCCTGGCTGCTCGCCGTGGTGCTGATCCCCTACATCGGCGTCCCGCTCTACATCCTGTTCGGCGGTCGGAAGATGAAGCGGATGGCCGCGCGGAAGCAGCGCGTCCATGCGCCGGGGACTCCCACCAAGGCCGACCTGATCGACTTCGACACCCGGCGGCTGCTCCGCTCCTACGGCGTCCCCGAAGAAAGCCAGGGCAACCGCGTCGAGATCGTCGAGACCGGAGAGGAGGCGTACGCCCGATTGGTCGAGATGGTTGAGAACGCGAAGTCGACCATCTTCATCATGACCTTCATCCTGAGCAACGACGAGGTCGGCCGGGCGCTGATCGATCTGCTGGTCCGGAAGGCCGAGGAGGGGGTGACGGTCCGCCTCTTGATCGACGACGTCGGATCGTGGTGGCTGCCGCGGAAGTCGATGGCGCCGTTGATCAAGGCCGGCGGCCGGGTCGCCTACTTCATGCCGGTGTTCCACGTCCCGTTCCGAGGCCGCGCGAACCTGCGTAACCACCGCAAGATCGCGGTCGTGGATCATCGGACGGGGTTCGCCGGGGGGATGAACCTGACGGCGTCGTACATCGGCCCCCTGGCCGACCCCGAGCGGTGGCGCGACCTGGCGGCGGTGATCGAGGGGCCGGCGGTGGACGACCTGGAATGGTTGTTCTTCTCGGATTGGAGGTTCGCCACGGGGGAAGACCTCGCCGCCCAGTTTCCCCGTTCCCAACGCGAATCGCATCGCCCCGCGCCGGCGACGCTCGCCCATCGGCCCGGGAACGCGGTCGTCCAGGTGGTGGCGAGCGGTCCGGACGTGGAGGGGGACCCGCTGTTCGAGTCGCTGCTCTCGCTCGTGTTCTTCGCCCGGGAGCGGATCTGGATCTTGACGCCGTACTTCGTCCCCGACGAGATGCTGGTGCGCGGTCTCGCCCTGGCGGCGCGTCGGGGGGTCGACGTCCGGTTGATCGTCCCCTGGAAGTCGAACCACCCGATCACCGACGTCGCCCGCGAGGGCTACCTCCGCGAGCTGTACGAGGCGGGGGCGAGCGTCATGCTCTACCGCCCGACGATGCTCCACGCCAAGGCGGTGATCTTCG
>CALCIC010000426.1 GCA_937907405.1 uncultured Isosphaeraceae bacterium
CTCTACTAGATCGCCCGAGTCGGACTGTACGAGGCGAACCGGAAGATGTGGGCGCCGTGGGTCGTGGTCATCGTCTTCGGCCTGATTTTGGCGTTCACGCACTGGTTCCTGCAGCCCCCTCGGGCCGCCGAGATGAGCCGGCTCTACGTGGGGACGCTGACCTTGCTTTGCTCGCTGCTGCTCACCACGATGGTGACCATCCTCACGCCGATCAGCCTGCCGACGGACATCCAGCAGCAGACGATTTACACGGTCGTGACCAAGCCGGTCCGCCGGCTCGAGGTCGTCTGGGGTCGGATGATCGGCTACATGGCGCTGGTCACCGCGCTGGTGGTGGTCTTCGGGGTGGTCAGCCTGACCTACCTCTGGCGGACCGTCGGCCTGACGATCGAGAAGACCGAGGCGGCGGCGGTCAAGGCCGAGAGCGAGGGCCGGACGCGCGACTTCGCCCAGCTCAAGGAGCAGGCCGACCAGCTCCGGTCGCGGCTCCAGGCGCGGGTGCCGGTGATGGGCTCGCTGTCGTTCCTGGACTCGAAGGGGACGCCGCACGCGATGGGGATCGACGTCGGCCAGGAACAGTCGATGCGCGAGCCCCGCAGCCACATCGAGGGGGCGACCCCCGCCACCGCGATCTGGCGGTACGGCGCCGTGCCCGACCCGTTCTCGCCGGTCAATCGGCCGGTGATGATCGACCGTCGAATCCAGGTCGACCAGTTCCTCCCCGCCGGCACGGTCGAGGGGGAGCTGAACCGGGTCTTCGACCTTCAGGCGCAGATCGCCGCGGCCAACCAGGAGAAGGGGAGGCCGGAGACCACCTCGGCGCGGGTCGGCCAGCTCGACGCCGCGATCGCCCGCAACACGGCCGAGGCCGAGAAGGCCCAGACGGAGTACGAGGCCCTGCTCAAGCAGGCCGACGACCTCGAGGCCGCGGGCAAGGCCGACGAGGCCGCCGCCCTGCACGCCCCGCCGATCGCCGCCGAGATGAGCTTCAACGTCTACCGGACGACCAAGGGCCGCGTCGGCGAGCCGGTCTACGCCGAGATGCAGGTGACCAACTCCAACACCGGCGCCGAGTACAGCAACATCTTCCCGATCAAGGAATACTACACCAACCGCGAGATCGTGCCGGCGTCGATCCTGGCCGGCTCGCTGGGCAACCTCCGGATCGAGGTCCGCTGCATCAGCCCGACCCAGTACCTGGGGATGGCCGAGAGCGACCTCTACCTGCTTTCGAGCTCGGGGGGCTTCGGGGCCAACTACATGAAGGGGCTGCTGGGGATCTGGCTCCAGGCCATGATCCTCACCGCCATCGGCGTGTTCGCCGGCACCTTCCTGAGCTGGCCGGTGGCCCTCCTGACGACGATCGCCTTCTTCATCGCCGGCCAGCTCGCTTTCGGCTTCCTGGTCGACTTCACCCGCCAGGCGGTCCTCGGCGGCGGCCCGTTCGAGTCGCTGATCCGCCTCGTCACCCACGACAACCAGATGACCGACCTCGCCCCCACCGCCGGCGTGGTCGTCGCCAAAACGCTCGACTCGCTGGTCATGCCGGTGATGTCGATGCTGGTCTACGTGGTCCCCAACTTCCAGGCGCTCGACGTCAGCAACACCGTGGCCGACGGTTTCGCGGTGAGCTGGGGCCTGATCGGGGCCAACGCCCTGCTCGCCCTGGCGTACGCCTTGCCGTTCTCGATCGCCGGATACTTCATCCTCAAGAATCGCGAGGTGGCCGCATGAGACCCTCCAACCAGACCAAGAAGATCATCTACGGGTTGATCATCGTCCTCCTGTTCGGGTCCATGTATCCCTACACCAGGTGGCTCGACCAGGAGAAGAAGGACCGCGACCTGGGCGAGGCGGCGATCGGCCAGATCGACACCGGCAGCTTCATGATGAAGCTGTTCCTGCTCGGCGGGTTCCGCGGCATCGTCGCCAACTACCTCTGGATCCAGGCCGACGAGCACAAGAAGAACCACGACTGGGACCGCCTCAAGGCCACCGTCGACCTGATCACCAAGCTCCAGCCCCACTTCCTGTCGATCTGGACGTTCCAGGGATGGAACCTCGCCTACAACGTCTCGGTCGAATGGGACGCGCCGGAGGACAAGTACGACTGGATCAAGCAGGGGATCAAGTTCGTCCAGCAGGGGGTCGAGCACAACCAACGGTCGCCCGACCTGATCTGGGACACGGCGTGGTTCTACTACCACAAGCTCGGCTTCGCCGACGAGGCGATCATCCTCCGCCGCCTCTTCCGCGACGACGAGGACGAGGCGTTCAAGAGCTACGTCGACCCGGAATCGGGATTGAAGGTCGTCAAGAACGACAACTTCCAGCTCTCCTACGGCTGGTTCAGCCGGGCGATCAACCTGGTCGACGAGGGGGGCACCCGGCTCGCCAGCGGGACCTCCGACAGCATCGAGTACATCGACCCGTCCCCCCAGCGCAAGGGGAGGGCCGACGACATCGCCTTCCGGTCGATGCCGGCGCACGCCCAGACCCACTACGCCGCGGGGCTTGAGAAGATGAGCATCGCCGGCGTCGAGGCCACCTTCGGCGAGGTCGCCAAGGCCGAGTGGCAGCGGGCCCTCCGCGAGTGGGAGAAGTTCGGCCGGTTCACCTTCATGTCGCACAACGAGATCCTTCGCGACGGCAAGCTCGTGAAAGACCCGATCCAGCTCGACGACGCGACCAACTCCGAGAAGTTCAAGACCCTGAGCGAGAACGCCCAGTACTGGACCGACCGCTGGGCGAGTCAGATGAACTACCGGTACTGGAAGGAGCGGAGCATGGCCGAAGCGACCCAACTCGGCGTCGCGGCCCGGCAGCTCTTCTACGAGGGGACCAAGGCGTACAAGACCGGCGACTTCGCCCAGGCCGCGGACAAGTTCAAGGAAGGGCTGGCGGTCTGGCAGGAGAACCTGAGGGACTTCCCGCTCTACGCCAACGACGAACTGAACCAGAAGGACACCGGGCTGGTCGTCAAGCGGTACGTCCGGGTGCTCCGCCAGCTCGGCGAGCCGGTCCCCGAGGTCTTCCCGTTCAAGGACCTGCTCGCCGCGGCCGAGGCCGACACCACG
>CALCIC010000427.1 GCA_937907405.1 uncultured Isosphaeraceae bacterium
GGAGCGCGCGTTCATACAGCTTCTCTTTCCAGGCCATATGCTTGCCTCAGCTCCGGTTCATGCAGTTTCTCGGCCTCGATCTGGGCGATCTTCCGCAGGGGGGACATGCCGTTGGCCAGGGCGCCGATGGCCGCTACGTTGTTGGTCAGCACCGACGCCATGATGCCGAAGCCCATCGTGAACACCCCCGCGATGCAGGCGATGTTGGGGGCGAGGATCATCCGCCAACTCCGCTTGACGTTCCTGTCGAGGTCGCGGGAGATGTCGCGGAGGTCGCAGAGCTTGGAGAGCCCCTGCTCCATGAATACGATGTGCGCGGTGTCGGTGGCGATCGACGACGCTCCCCGCAGCGAGATCGACACGTTGGCCTTTTTCAACGCGATCGAATCGTTGATGCCGTCGCCGACGAAGCAGACCGTCTTGCCCTCCTTCTGGAGCTTCTCGACGTAGTCGGCCTTGTCGGCCGGCAAGACCTGGGCGAAGTAGCGGTCCATGCCCAGCGATTCGGCCAGCTTCCTGGTGGGCGCCTCGTGGTCTCCCGAGATGATCGCGATGTGCTTGATCCCCCGGTCGCGGAGCCCCTTGATGATGTCGCGGACCTCAGGGCGGACGGCCGCGCGCAGCTCGATCGCGCCGCCGACCTCGTCGTCGACGCCGACCATGACCATCGTGTGGCCCTCGCGGTGCGCCTCGTCGAGCGCCTCGCGGATCTCGGCGCACATCGGCAGGCCCTCAAGCTCCATGAACCGCTTGCTGCCGACCCGGATGGTCCGGCCGTCGACGTTCACGGTGATGCCGTAGCCCACCTTGTACTGGGTGTCGTCGGTCTCGGGGAGTTCGAGGCCGCGCTCCCGCGCCTTGTGGAGGATCGCCAGGGCGATCGGGTGGTGGAACTTCTTCTCGGCCGCCGCCGCGTAGAGCAAGATCTGGTCGTCGGCGCAGCCGGGGCCGCTGACGACCCGGCCGACCTCGGGACGTTCGCGGGTCAGCGTGCCGGTCTTGTCGAACAGGACGGTGTCGATCTCGTTCATCAATTCGAGCGCCCGGCCGTCCTTCACCAGGATGCCCTTGCTCGCGCAGAGCGCCAGGGTCGAGAGCATCGCCAGGGGGGCCGCCATCCGGATGCCGGTGCCGAAGTCGCTGTTGAGCACCGCCACCGCGCCGGCGGGGCCCATCGTCGCCATGCCGATCGCGCCGATGGTCAACGTCGGGATCACCGCCTTGTCCGCCAGCCGCTCCCCCTTGTGCTGGGAGTTGAGCTTGTAGCCGGCGGTGTCGGTCAAGATCCGGCTGATCTTCGCCGAGGCCGTGTCGCTGCCGGACTTCTCGACCGAGACCAGCATCTTGCCGGCGACCATCAAGGTCGAGGCGAACACGCGGTCCCCCACCCCCTTCTCGGCGGGCGTCGATTCGCCCGTGAGGGCGTGCTGGTCGATCATCGCCAGCCCCTCGGTGATCACGCCGTCGACCGGCACCACCTCGCCGGTGTTGACCACGATCACGTCGCCGGCCTGGAGCCGGTCGAGCGACACCTGCACCTCGACCCCCTCGCGGTACAGCCAGACGAACCGAGGCTGCTTGCCGAACGCGTTCAAGAGCAGCTTCTTGGAATCGTCCTGCGTCTTCTTCACCAGCACGTGGCCGAACCCCAGGCACCAGCAAAGGACCGCGCCGGGGAAGATCGACATCGTCCCCAGGCAGCCGACCACGACGATCGCGTCGAGCACGTCGACCCCCAGGCGCCTCTCCTCGAACAACACTTCGCGGGCGGCCTTGAACGTCGGGATCGAGGTATACGCGAACAGCAAGGCCGCCGCCGGCAAGAGCGCAGGCGCGGCGAACTGCGCGACGGCCGCCACCGGCATTGAGATCGTGCAGACCGGCAGGTGGAGGTCCGGCTTGTCGAGCTTCTCGGGATGCTCGGCGGCGGCCAGGGCCCCGTCGATGATCTCGATCACCTGGTCGCGGGTCAGCGCGTGGGGGTCGTACTTGACCAGGACGCTGCTGGTGAGCGGGTTCGTCTTGTACGAATCGACGCCGAGCACGCTCATCAGCTCGCGCTCGATCGCCTGGCAGAGTTCGGCCTTGCGGTGGATCGCCGGATTCGTGAGCCGGAGCCGGCCGGGAAGCTCGTGCTTGATCTCCCAGTCGGTGACGACCGACCCGTAGCGGAAGAACTTGACCTTCCCCTGCGCGTTGCGGAGCGGCGTGACCTTGGTGATCGCGACGCCGTGGTGCTCGCGACCCTCGGTCGCAGGACGCCCGTCCTCGCCGTTGGACGCGTGGCCGTTCTTCCCGCGGCCGGGGTCGAGGAAGCCGGAGATCCGGTTGACGACGTCGTTGAGCTTGTGAGTCTCGGGGCGGAACCGGAGGTCGGCGTGCGGGACTTCACCGCCGCGCGGCGAGTTGATCGTGACGTCCTCGATCTCGGTCGCCTGAAAGACCCGTTCCAGGAATCGTCGGCAGGCGTCGTTGCCCGGCTCGGCGAACAGCGTGCGGCTCTGGAGTCGAATCGCCCCCCGCGTCGGGAAGGTGACGGCGAGGTCCATGGGAGTTGGGGCGGTGGTCTCGGTCATGGGCTTGCTCGTCCGTTCCATTCCGCAGAGGAAAGACCGTTCAAGGGCCGGGCGAGCTTGTCGCGATCTTCGCCCGCCCGCGATCGAAAATGAAGAACCCGGGAGCGAGAGAACCGTGGACCACGAACATCGACGACCGCGTCGGCGACGGTCAGGTCGCCGACGCCGCGGCCTTGGCGGCGCCCGCGTCGGCGGCCGGGGCGTCGGATTGTTTCATCTCGGCCATCGCGTCCTGGACGGCCTCGACTTTCTCGGCGACCTTCTTGGCCATCTCGGCGTACGACTCGCCGAACGCCGTGCCGGCGCCGGCCAGCGCCCCGGAGACCAGGGGGCCGAATTTCTCCTTGAGCAACGGGAAGTTCGCGCCGGCCGTGGCGCCGATCACCAACCCGGCGGCGAAATACATGGCTTCGGATCGGGTCATGGGCATCGCAAATCACCTCTGGCGCCGGAGATCAAGACGGGATCGGCAAGCAGCATCCACGACGATCAAGACTATCGAACCGACTGTTCGGCTGTCGAGAGTCGGGTCGCGTCGAGCCGCTCCGTCTCGTTACGCCCGCACTTCGGGCGCCGTCGCGTCCTGCTTCCGTTTCCGCATCTCGTCGAGCGCGTCGAACGCCGCGTGCGCGCCGTCCACCAGGCCGTGGACGACGGGGTTCTCCTTGGGGATCGCCTGCGCCACGAACATCGTCGGAAACACCACGCCGTAAGACAGGGTGTAGCTCGTGGTGTACACCAACCGGGCCATGAATCGGTTCACCCGAGGAAGCGCCTCCTCGACCTTGGCGCGCGCGTCGAGGGCCCCTTCCTTCGCCGCCTGCATCGCGTTTTCCATCGCGTCGGCCACGGACTTCAACGGATCGCTCGTCGCCGTCTCGGTCGTCACGTCGTCGGTCATCGGTTTTCCCCATCCGATCGAGAAGAAAAACTGAATCGGCCGCCCGATCTCCTCCCCATGAACCACTCGAAACCAATCTGCCTTTCGGCCGGCAGATCTCATACATCAATTGGGATGGCTCTGGACTATCGGGAAGTCTGCATAACTTATCGAAACCAAGGAGCATCGTGTGGATTATGGCGACTGGTCGGGCTCGGTCCGAATTCAGACGTTCGCCATATTAATCGGCACAAGTTTGGCTTGCCGTCAAGCAAGGTTTCCGGGCGGCGGATTGCCAGATCGATGAAAATGGTGGTCGAGGGGTGGAGCCTCTCGCGCTATCGGCCTTTGAGCAGACTGTCGACTCTTCTGGACGCGGCGTCGGCGCCCTCGACGATCCCCTGGACGGCCGGGTTGTCGGCGGGGGCCGCCCGGGCCACGTAGGCGATGGGGGAGACGACGCCGTACGACACCGCGTAAGCCGTATTATAAAGCAGTCGAGCGACCATCAGGCTCGAACTCGACCAGAATCGGGTCGCCGCCTCGCTGGCGTCGGCCGCGCCGTCGCGAGCGGCCCGGCCGACAAGCTGCAATCCTCCCGCGCCGTTGGGGCTGGGGACGGCAGTCACCGAATACGCACCGTTCGACATGAGTCCACTCCCGAGCCGAGATGACGGAGAACGACGACCTGCGCGGAGGGCGCATTCGTCAATTGTATTTTACCTATTTTATTTCGCGGAAGCGAGCCTGGGACTCCGGAATTCTGAATCAATTCTAGGATTGATTCGATCGGAGGGCGCCGACGATCTCGGCGACGGAGGCGACGCCGACCTCGTCGAGCAGGCGGCCGAGGTCGTCGAGCAGGATTTCGGCGGCGGCGGGGTTGTAGAAGGTCGCGGTGCCGACCTGGACGGCCGAGGCGCCGGCCGTCAGGAACTCGAGGGCGTCGTCGGCGGTGGCGATGCCGCCGACGCCGATGATCGGCAGGCCGGGGGTCGCCCGCGCGACCTCCCAGACGGCCCGCAGCGCGACGGGGTTGATCGCCGGGCCCCTGAGCCCGCCGACGTCGTAGGCGAGGATCGGCCGTCGGGTCCGCCAGTTGACCGCCATCCCCCGAAGCGTGTTGATCAGGCAGACGGCGTCGGCCCCGGCGTCGGCCGCCGCGGCGGCGATCGGCACGATGCTCGTCACGTTCGGCGTCAGCTTGGCGATGATCGGCAGCGGGCAGGCGGCCCGAACCCGGCGCACCAGTCGGCCCACCAGCACGGGGTCGACCCCCAGATCGAGGCCGTGGCTCACATTGGGACACGAGATGTTGAGTTCGACGGCCGCCAGGCCCGGCTCGCGGCCGAGCATCTCGGCCATCTCGGCGAACTGGCCCTCGTCCTCGCCGGCGATGTTGGCGATGACGGCGGTCCCCACGGTGCGGAGATACGGCAGGTGATGGTCGCGGAAATGGTGGACGCCGTCGTTGTCCAGGCCGATCGCGTTGAGCAGGCCCGACGCCGTCTCGACGGTGCGCGGGGTCGGGTTGCCGGCCCTCGGATGGAACGTCACCGTCTAGATCGGAAGAGCACACGTCTGAACTCCAGTCACCTTGTAATCTCGTATGCC
>CALCIC010000428.1 GCA_937907405.1 uncultured Isosphaeraceae bacterium
GCCAAGCTCGAGCCCAAGCAGCCCCCCGCCGACCTGCTCCGCAACATCCTGGAGCCGTCGGAGAAGATCAACGAGAAATACTTCGGCTACGCCCTCGAGCTCGATTCGGGCCAGGTCGTGACCGGCCTGATCACCGAGGAAACGCCCGAAGCCGTGTCGCTCGTCGAGAACCCGCTGGCGAGCGTCGTGCCCAAGGTGATCAAGAAGTCGGAGATCACCGCCCGCGTCAAGTCGCCGGTCTCGACCATGCCCAAGGGGCTGCTCGACAAGCTGACCCGCGAGGAGATCCTCGATCTCGTCGCCTACATCGCCGCCGGCGGCGACCCCAAGAACGCCGTCTTCCAGGGGGGCCACGCCTCGGCCCACGGCCACGGCGGCGGCCACGCCACTCCAGCCCCGGCGGCCGGCCACGGCCACGCACAAGGCTCCGGCGACGGCGACTGATCCATTCGACCGGCTCGCAAGGCCCGATCCCCCGGCGGACGCATCAGCTTCCGCCGGGAGACGTCGCGTTGAGCCGCCCCCCGCGCGAACCCCGCGGCGACCGTCTCATCCTGCGCGCGAACGAATCCAACGAAATCCAGGACGGGCCCAAGGTCTCTCCAACCTTCACCAGCCGGCCGCTCAACTACGGCGCCAGCTCTAATGCGGACCGACGTCCGACGGGAGCAACCCGGAAATGACTCCGAAAACGCATGCCCCCCGGGTCGGCTCCTTGCTCCTCTACTGCGTGTTCGCGTCCCTGGCGGCCACCGGCCAGGAGCCGACGCCTGAGAACGGCGGACACGGCAAGGCTCCCGAGCGGCTCGACATTCGGAGCGTCGAGAACGCGTTTCGCTTGAGCCCGAACCTCTACAGCGGCGGCGACCCGCACGGCGTCGCGGCTCTGACGGACCTCAAGGCGTTGGGCGTCAAGACCATCATCAGCGTCGACGGCGTCACGCCGGACGTCGAGACCGCCAAGCGGCTCGGCATGCGGTACGTCCACCTGCCCATCGGGTACGACGGCGTGCCCCGCGACCAGGCTGTGCGGATGGTGAAGGTGATGAAGACCCTGCCCGGCCCGGTCTACGTGCACTGTCATCACGGAATTCACCGCGGCCCGGCGTCGGCCGCCATCTGCGGCGTGGCGTCGGAGGGGTGGAGCAAAGAGCGTGCATCCGACTGGCTTAAGATCGCGGGGACCTCGGCCGATTATCGCGGCCTCCACGCCTCGGTCCGGGATTTCGTCCCCCCCTCGGCGAAGGAGCTTGAGGCGGCGGGAGCCGAGCTGCCCGAGCGTTCGGAGGTCCCCGCCCTGGTCGAGATGATGGTGGAAGTCGACGGGAGGTGGGACGCCCTCAAGGCCGTTCAGAAGGCGGGCTTCAAGTCGCCTGCCGACCATCCCGACCTCGACCCGACGGCCGAGGCCCTGCAACTGCTGGAACTGTACCGCGAGTCCTCTCGGCTCCCGGAATCAATTGACAGGGGCGGCGAGTTCCTCAAAGAGATGGCCTCGGCCGAGGAAGCCGCGAGCACCCTCTATGAGGCGGTGGCGAAGCATGGGAAACGACCCTCGCCGGACTCCCTCAGGAAACTCGAAACCTCCTTCGCCGTAGCGGGCAAGAGCTGCAAGTCGTGTCACGTGCGTTACCGAGACGGCTGAGCCGCCGACATACGAGCCTCTCCGAACAGGTTGTGAAACATACAGGGTGTCATCGGCCCTGCTTAAGGGCCTCTGCTCGGCGCCGCCTCCGCCGGGATCCGTGGCCGGCGTCTGTGAAGCCGGCGGCCGGGCCGTTGAAATCCCTCAACAGGAGGCCGGCCGCTCGGCGCCCGACCGGTTCTCGGCCGTCACCCTGGAATCCATTCCGAGCCACCACGGAAAGAGCGGGAGATCGGAATTTCGGCGCGATTTCGTCACGGACTGCGGCCTCGCGACAAGGTTATCGTGACGCCGACCACGAGATCGTAAAAATAGGAAGGGCTATGACGAAAGCCGTATCCACCCCGTCGTCGCGTGGTAGGTCATCCACGATGCAGCTACCCGGGCACGAAAGCCACGACATGGAGGCGGTCCGGGGCGTCAAGCCGCGGAAGGACGTCGCGGCGATCGGCGAGGGCCGGGCGGGCCTGCTCGAAAAGCTGGTCCGGGAGCAACAGGCCGGGATTCGAGCCTTCATCCGCATGCTGGGCGTGCAAGAGGCCTCGGTGGACGATCTCGCCCAGGAAACGTTTCTGATCGCCTACCAGAAGTTCGAGCTGTGGGACTCGACCCGCGAGGCCGGCCCCTGGCTGCGAGGCATCGCAAGAAACCTCGCGGCCAACGAACGTCGGAAATCCGGGCGCCGGGATCGACTGCTCC
>CALCIC010000429.1 GCA_937907405.1 uncultured Isosphaeraceae bacterium
AGCGACCGCCGCGGGGTGCATGATGTTGCGGATCGACGCGACCGAGCCGCCGCCGTGGGTCGGCCCGTGCATCACGGCGGCGTCGAGCTCGACCACGCCGTCCTCGTTGGGCAGCCCGCCGTAGCCGACCGAGTGGTCGGTCGGATCGGCCTCGACGATCGCGACCCCCTCGATCGCCGCGTCGAGCGGATCGTAACCGCGCTTGACCAGCTCGACCGCCCGCTCGACGGCGCGCAGGCCGTTGCCGCTGGCGATCGCCGAGGGCCGCTTCGATCCCGTCGCCGCCGGCGGCGCCGCTCCGATCGCCAGCGCGCTCAGGCTGGCCGCGGCCGTCGTCCCCATGAAACAGCGTCGGTTGACTGACGTGCGCATTCATGCATCTCCGATTTCATGGATCGTTAGATCCTGATACGCCGAATGATTACGGTTTCACAAGATTTCAGAACTCGCGTATTGACTTTTCGACGATGCGATCTCATCATCACCATCGCAGATCAAGAACGCTCCGATTTCAACGCTCCGCGGACCGCAAATCAAGAAGCGAGTCTCCGATGGAATCAAGAGCGGAGGTGGTGGAGAGGCGAGGGAGAATCAGCAACGCGACGATCCTGTTCGCGGTTTTGAGCCTCGTGCTGATCGGTTGGATCGCTTTCAGGCATCTCGACCTCGACGCCTACGTCGGCGGTGGGGTCTCGATCGTGCTCGTCAATGACACGATGGAGCCCATGGACGGCATGTCGCTCTGAAGTTCGCCAGGGAACACGGGTTCGCCGAGCAGGATCTGCTGACCGAAGCGACCCGCAAGTCCTGGATCGCCTGGAAGGAGGCGCGGCTCCGCGGCGCGCGGATTCCCGAGAGCGTCGCGTCGCTCGATCCGGTGGTCCGCGACCTGGTCGACCGTCCCACGCACGGCACGATCCACTGCTCGGCGCTCGACACCCACGGGGACATGGGCTCTGTGACCACCACGTCCGGACTGGGCTACAAGGTGCCCGGCCGCGTGGGTGATTCGCCGATCCTGGGCGCGGGGCTCTGGCTCGACAACTCCGGCGGCTCATGCGGTTCGGTCGGTCTGGGAGAGGTGAACCTGCTGAACCGCGCCTCGTTCCTCGTCGTCGAGAATCTGCGTCGGGGGTTGAGGCCGAAAGACGCCCTGGTCGCCACCACGAAGCAGATCGTCGAGACCACGATCCGCGACCCGAGGTTTCGCGACGAGCAGGGCAAGCCGGCCTTCGACGTCGTCTTCTACCTGCTCAGCAAGGACGGCAAGTACGCGGCCGCGAACATCCACGGGCCGGCCAACATCGTGGTCTGCGACGGCGACAAGGTGAAGAACGTCGACTCGGCGACGCTGATCGATTGATCCCGGCACGGTGCAGGGGGGAGGGGGCGGAGCTTGTTCAGCGAGCCTGAAGGCCAAGGCGCCCCCTTCGTCGTGGTCAGCGGACGACCCGTCCCTCGCGGGCCAGGACGGCGACCTTCGAGGGGGAGCTCATGAAGCAGGTGAACGATTCGCTTCGCTCGCTCTTCGAATCGGCGGCCATTCGAAACCCGCGATAGACGGTCTTGGGCGGCTGGCCCTTCTCGCGCAGGATGATGGCGAACGTGCAGTTGCGATCGACGCCCCGGAGCTCGACGTCGCGGATGACGAGTTTCAGCTTGCCCTCCGACGAGACGTGGCTTGACTGCTTCTTGAAGCGACAGGCGGCGTTGCCGGGCTTCACCTCGACGTCGCAACCCGCCTCGGTCAGTCCGCCGATCGCGAGTTGGAGTTCGACCGTCCGCCCCTTGCCGGGGGACTCGGAGTCCTCCGTCTTTCGGCCTTCGGCGGCCGGCGCCTCGGCTGGTTTCTCGGCTTTCGGCGGCGTCGGCGTGGTCGCGGGTTCGTCGCCTTCAGCGAGGCAGAGGGATGCCGGGATGATCCAGGCTCCCGCCGCCAGTGCAAGCGCCATCTTTGACCAGACTCGCATTGCGGTTCGACTCCGTTCTCGAGAACTGGCCGACCCGTCCTGAGTCGCCCATCGACGTCGGCCGGGTACGATGTACCGGCCTTCGCCGCTTTCATGTCCAGGGTTCGAGGGGAAGCCCAGCGTCGGGCCGGTCGATCCGCGCGGACGGCTTCAACAGCCGCCGCGGCAAGCCTCGACTCCCTTCGCGGGCACAGCCCGAGTCGGCGGAACCGACCCGATTCTTGAGTCTTCGTCGAGGTGAGCCGCAGATTACTCAGGTTGAACGACGCCGACAAGAGCAGATCCGAGACGAAGCCTTGAGGCTGGTCCCTCGATCGATTGCGAAGGCGGGCGCCCGCCGCCTCCGGGCCCCGCGTCGCTCGGGTTTCGAGAGGCCGATTTTCGAAAAAGATCACCAAACAAATTCGTGGTTCGAGCGTCTAACCGTTTGTCGTCCCACTTCGATCATTCAAGTACGGTCGAGACGAAAGGCCCCCCGATCATGCGTCTTCTCCTCATTTCGCCGGCGGTCTGCGCGCTGACCTTCTTCGGCTGCGGCTCGGACCTTCAACCATCCACCGATTCACCGCCCATGAGCTCGACGGCGGCCAAGTCGATCGTCGCGCCCATGGAACGGATGGAGACGTCGTCCATGGAACGGATGGAGACGTCGTCCGGAGCGATGGGGGGGAT
>CALCIC010000430.1 GCA_937907405.1 uncultured Isosphaeraceae bacterium
TCGACGCCCGATGGTCCTGGAAGCCCCAGGTCGAGGCCCTTCACCTCCGGATCGCCAAGGGGGAGGCGGTGACCGGCCGCGCCTCCCCCGGCCCGGCCGACCTGGAGAAGGCGACCCTCGACGTCGTTCCGCTGTCGGCGACCGGGACGGCGGTCTTCATCGCGGCGGTCCTCAGCGGCCTGCTGCTGGGGGTCTCCCCCCGGTCCCAGGCGCGCATCCTCGGCAAGACGGTCGCGCGGATGACCCCGGCGATCTTCGCCATCCTCTGCATGCTGGCGCTTGGATTCGTCACGAAGTACTCGGGGATGGACGCGGTGCTGGGGCTCGCGTTCACCCGGACGGGACCGATCCTGTACCCGATCTTCGGCACCCTGCTCGGCTGGCTGGGGGTGGCGCTGACGGGGTCGGACACGTCGAGCAACGTGCTGTTCGGCAACCTCCAGAAGATCACCGCGAGCAAGCTCGGGCTGGACCCGATCCTGATGGCCGCGGCCAATTCCACGGGAGGCGTGATGGGCAAGATGATCGACGCCCAGTCGATCGTGGTCGCCGCCGCCGCGACCGGGGAGGACGGCCGCGAGGGAGAGATCCTCCGCGCCGTGCTGCGACACAGCATCGTCCTCGTCTTGCTGGTCGGGGCGATCGTCTGGATTTACGCCCATGTGACGCCCTGGATGGTGGTCGCCCCTCGGTAGGAGCGCGCCCCCCCGGTCGGTCGGCCGCGCCACGAAGGCGGGGGGCCCTGGGACAGGCCCCCCGTCGTGGATCAAACCGGGTGGGTGGATTCCGGCCGGCTGGGCTCGGGGTCTTCGTTCGAGTGCGAGCGGCGCCGGAGGAACGGTGCGGTGGGGCCTTCGGGAAAAACCTGGACGTCCTGGCCCGACCGCTCAGCTCCGATCACGGCCCCGGTTCATGAAGTCCGACGACTCGGAACAACGGGCGTAGCCGGCGTCGAGCCCTTCCGCGCTCTGCGCGGCGGCTTCCGGCGCCTCGCGGGGCCGGTGGGCGTTGTCGTCGGGTTCCCGCTCGGCCAGCTTGCCGACCACATGCGGCGCCGCGCTCGGGGTTGCTTCCTCGGGCGACGGCTCGTGAACGAGAGGCGCCGGCTTGCGGCGAGCCTGCTTCTTCTTGGCGATCTTGGTAGTACGCGATTGCAATCCGACGGCCATTGGACACCTCCCCGCGCGACGCGGGAAAAACCTGAAACGCGCACGATCGTCGTCCGGGATTTCAGCCCCGAATCGAATCGAATCGAACGACGTCCCGCGATCGCCCCATTCCAGAAGAGTCGATCGCGCGCCCGACGCCATCGAAGGGCGCGAGGCCGGAAATCCAGGCTGAGAGCGGCCTTCCGACGTGTTATGTACGGAATCATCCGCACAAGCCTGCCCCCGGTCCTCTATTAGACAAGTCTAGCCGCCTCCCCGACGTTCGGCCAGCCTCGGTCGTCGGAATTTGCCATAACGGCCTCGGTTTGCGATAACCAATGCATCAATCGAGGCGGATCCAGACCTGGAGCGCCGCGGCTTTGTTGCATTTGCGAAACAGGACACGAACCTTCCATGCGTATCGGCATCCTCTCCGACACCCACGACCAGGTCGCCCGGACCCGCCTCGCCGTCGCGCTCTTGACCCGGGCGGGGGCCGAGGCCCTGATCCACTGCGGCGACCTGACCATCCCGGACGTCGTCGACGAGTTCCTCGGCGTCCCCTCGACCTTCGTGTTCGGCAACTGCGACTACGACCAGGCCGACCTCCGCCGCGCCATGAAACGGATCAAGGCGAACTGCCTGGGCCTCGGCGGCCTGATCACCCTGAGCGACCGCCGGATCGCCGTCACGCACGGCCACTCCGACGCCGAACTCGCGCGCCTCGCCGCCCTCGAGCCCGACTACCTGTTCACCGGCCACACCCACCACCGCCGCGACGTCCGCGAAGGGCCGACCCGGTTCATCAACCCGGGCGCGCTGTACCGGGCCTCGACCTGGACCGTCGCCCTCCTCGACCTCGCCTCGGACGACCTCCAGACCCTCACCCTGACCGAATGACCGCGGCGCCCGGTTGACGCGCGTCGGCGTCGGGATTAGGTTGAACCGATGTTGGATTTCTGAAACGGCGCCTGGTCGTCGGTCGCTTCGATGCGCGTCGACCGGCGAGGCGGTGCGCTTTCCTCCCAAGGGAGTCCTGATCATGGCGCGGTTCGATGATCGCAAACCGGTGTCGGCGGCGGACTGCGAGGGGTTCTCGCGTCGCGATTTCGTACGAGCCCTGGGCGTCGGGGCCGTGGGCGCCGGGGTCCCCTGGATCGGGCTCCCCGCCCGGGCCGCGGACCTCAAGCCGTCGAAGGGCAAGCCCAGCCCCTCGGACCTCTCCGAGACGGCCGTCGCGCGGTTCTACAAATCGCTCGACAAGACCCAGCGGGAAACCATCTGCTTCCCATTCGACGACCCCCTGCGCAGCGTGGTCAAGAACAACTGGAGCATCGTCAAGCCGAAGATCAAGGATCTCGATAAGGAGCAGCAGGCGCTCTGCCGCGAGATCATGAAGAACCTGTGCAGCGAGGAAGGCCACGAGCGGTTCATGAGGCAGATGAAGGACGACTCGGGGGGCTTCAACGCCTACCACGTCGCGGTCTTCGGCGAACCGGGGACCGACAAACCGTTCGAGTGGGTGTTGACCGGCCGGCACGACACCCTTCGGGTCGACGGCGACAGCGTGACGGGCGCGGCCTTCGGCGGCCCCATCTTCTACGGGCACGCCGCCAACGGCGTGGACGACGAGGACGCCAAGCACACCGACAACGTCTGGTGGCACCAGGGCGAACTCGCCAACGCCATCTTCAAGACGCTCGACGACAAGCAGAAGACGCGGGCGCTCGTCGAGGACGCCGAGGAGGACGACCAGAAGACGATCAGCCTCAAGGGCTCGAAGCTCGCCCCGATCGGCCTGGCGATCGCCGACCTCGACGGCCAGCAGAAGGCCATGACGACCAAGCTCGTCGAGGCCATGCTCGCCATGTTCCGCGAGGTCGACGCGGCGGAAGTCCGCCACTGCCTCGAAGCGGCCGGCGGCGTCGACAAGCTCCGGCTCACCTTCTACAAGGAAGGCGACATCGACGACGACGGCGTCTGGGACATCTGGAAGCTCGAAGGCCCCGCCTTCTCGTGGTACTTCCGCGGCTCCCCCCACGTCCACGCCTGGCTCAACGTCGCCAAGCCCGCCTGACCGACGAAGAACTCCCGAGGGGCGCGCCGCATCGCATCGCGGCGCGCCCCTCGGCGATCCGATCGCCAAGCTCAGGAAACGACCGCTCTCGCCAGCCACAAGAGGACGGCGACGGCGGCGATCGTGAACAGCATCGCGCCGATCGTGAACCGGGCCTGGGCGATCCGGTACGCCAGGACCGCGGAGGCGACGGCGATCATCAGGCCGCAGCCAGCGAGCGTCCCCAGCGCGGTCGCTTCCGGCAACCCGAGCGGGCCGTTTAGAAACGGCGGCCGGACGCGCTGGGTTCCGAGGTAATAGCCCGCCCACAGTCCCAAGAACGGCAGGGACATCAAGGGCCAGAGCCGGACGCGCTTCCGGATTCGCGCTCCTGGAGGCCGGTTCGAATTCATGGCGACGCCTCCAGGACGGCTTCGGTGTTTCTCATCGATCCAAGAGCACGAAGCCGCCGCCGAAGGCCATGATCCTGATCCCGAAACCGCGCGGAGGGCCGACGCGCGGTCAGTGAGCGACCGGATGATAGAAGTAACTCGCCGTGGCCGGATTGTAGTACAGCGGGTAGCGATAGCCGTCCCCCGGCTCGTAGGTCTGGTCGGTCAGGTAAGGCGCGGCGGAAGTCGGCGGCGGGGACGAGTAACCTCCAGAATACCGGCCGACCAGATACGGCACGGGGGAATTCGGCGGCAGGGTCGCGTAAGGGCCGGAATAGGAATAGTGCGGGAGTATCGACCCGGGCCCGCCGTAGCCGCTGTAGTAGTTGAGGTTGTAGCGGCCGAGGTGGGCGCCGTTGTAGCCCATGCCGCCGACGCCGATGCCGCCGAACCCGCCGTATCCTCCATAACCGGGATTGGCGAGCCCGCCGCCGGCAAGGCCGCCAAGACCGTAGCCGCCGTAACCGAGGCCGAAGCCAAGGCCGTCAAGCCCCCCCCCGCCGTATCCTCCAGGTCCCCCGAGGTGCATGCCGCCGTCGAGAACACCGACGCCTTGCTGGGCGAAAGCCGGAGAGATCGCGCAGGCCGTCGCCAGGGCCGCCGCCGCTGTCCAGGCCGATCCGCTCATGAGTTTCATCGAGGCTCTCCCGGGTATGGAGGAAGCATGGAGTCCTCCTCAAGTTTGACCAGACCGCCCCCACGCTGACAAGTGACGTCGCCGATGGCGAGGTGGATCGCCGGTCGCGCCGATTCACGGCGATTGGAAGCGAGAATCCGCGTGGTCGCGCCTTGAGTTTTCATCGACGCGAATGAGGAGAAAAACTCAAGAAATTCGATAAAAGGAAAACGACCCCGCGCCGGCGCAGTCGTATTTGCGTATTCTATGCTGTCGGCTCGATAGCGCCCGGTTGGTCGTCGCAAGGATTTCGAGGGACGCCGGCGATCGACGGGAAGCCAGAGCGCAAGCGAACTCCACTTCAGGCCAAGCCCATCCCGAGCGCGAGACGCCAACAATGAGAACGCCTCTCTCGAAGATCCTCGTCGTGACGTTGATGATCGCCGGCTTCATTGCGCCCGCCGCGCATGCTCAGGTCCCAGGGAGGGCAAACCCCGCCCCGGCCCCACCGGCCCCACGCCCGGCCCCGGCTCCGGTCCAGGCGCCGGCTCCGGTCCAGACGCCGGCTCCGGTCCAGGCGCCGGCTCCCGCTCCACCGGCCGCCCGGCCTGCCGCGCCGGCGCCGACGGGATCGCAGGAAGTGAAGCCGTTCACTCCATCCAACGCCGCGGAAAAGGCGATCGCCGACGAAGTTGCGGCTTTGGTCAAAGCCTATGGCGAGGCCGACGTCAAGGCCCTTGCCGAGGTTTACGCGGACGAGGCGATCATCGTCGACGCCGACGGCGGCGAGACCCGAGGCAAGGCCGCCATCGCCCAGATGTACACCGACGCGTTCGAGGAACTCGGGGGGCTGAAGCTGGAGTCGCACATCCAGACCATTACGTTCCTCACGAACGAGGTGGCACGGGCCGAGGGGCTGTCTCGGCTCTCGACCCCCAACGGCGACGCCGCCGAGTTCAGCCGGTTCAGCAGCCTGGTCGTTCAGAAGGACGGCAAGTGGAAGATCGCCGAGATCCGCGAGCAGGCGGCGCCCGCCGAGGACGTTTCGCCCTACGAGCGGCTCAAGGAGCTGGAATGGATGGTCGGCGACTGGGTCAACGAGGGCGTCGACGACAAGGTCACCGCCAGCATCCGTTGGGCCGACGACCAGAGCTATCTGGTCCGCACCTACGCCATCGAGCTTCGGGGCGAGAAGCGGACGTCGGGCACCATGTTCATCGGCTGGGACCCGCCGTCCGGCCAGATCAAGTCGTGGCTGTTCGACTCCCACGGCGGCCACGGCGAGGGCCTCTGGACCCGAACGGGCGAGAACCAGTGGGTCGTCAAGGCCCAGGGCGTGCTCCGCGACGGCCTACCCAACTCGGCGACCCAGATCCACACCATTTTGACCCCCGACTCGGTCAAGACCGACTCGATCGACCGGATCATCGGCGGCCAACTCGCCCCCGACATCGTCGACGTCGTGATGGTCCGCAAGGCCCCCGCCCCCGCCGCGGCGGCTCAGCCTCCTTCGGCGAAATAAAGGCCCCCCTCAGTCGTCCTCACGGCAGTCCTTGTGGTCGTCGATCTCATTCATCTCCAGCGTTCGAGGTCACCTATGCCAAGACATCACCATATCTGGATTGCCGTGGCGCTCGGGCTGTGGCTCGGCATCGACGGCCCCGCCTTCGGCCAGCGCGGAGGCATGCGCGGAGGTGGGGGCATGCGCGGAGGTGGGGGCATGCGCGGAGGTGGGGGCATGCGCGGAGGTGGCACGCCCAACTTCGGCGGCGGAGGCATGCGGCCCGGCGGGATGACTCGGCCGTCAATGCCCATGAACCGTCCCGCGAGCATGCACCGCCCTTCGCCTGGTGGAGGCTTTGCCAATCGCCCCGGCGCCGGCGGCGGGCTGCCCAACCGGCCCGGCGGAATCGGCGGCGGGCTGCCCAACCGGCCCGGCGGAATCGGCGGCGGGCTGCCCAACCGG
>CALCIC010000431.1 GCA_937907405.1 uncultured Isosphaeraceae bacterium
CCCGCCCGCCGCGCCGCCGCCGCGCTCGAATTGTCGCGGTTCGATCGGCCGTTCGAGAAGGCCCCGCCGTTCCTGCTCTGGCTCCTCGAACACGCCGACCGCGGCCGGTCGTGATCCCCGGGCCTGCATCGGTGGTTCGTCTGCTATAATCTATCATCCTCGTCGTCGGCTGTCGCGTACGTCGTCGTCCCAAAGCCCGGATCGATCCGAACCGTAACGGGGGCCAGGTCCATGTCCAACCCGGAATTCCAGTTCATCAGGATGAGCATGGTCGGCGACGTGGCGGTCGTCGAGGTGCTGGCCAGGGAGTTGCGATTCCCCAACCAGGCCCAGGAGCTTGCCGACGAGCTTGGCCTGGTCGTCGCGCAGGAATGGGCGGCGAAGACGCTCGTCAACCTCAGCCGGACGCAGTTCATCGGCAGCACCAGCTTCGCCGTGTTCTTCAGGCTGGTCGGCGAGGCCAAGAAGCAAGGCCGCTCGATCAAGTTCTGCGGCATGTCCGAAGACGTCCGCATCGGCGCCGACATCATCGGCCTCGACAAGCTCGCGGAGCTCTACGACGACGAGGACGAGGCCGTCGCGTCCTTCAGCCGGAGCCCCGCGGTCCCCCCGTCCGCTTCCTGACCCGGCGTCAGTCGTGGCTGTGGCCGTGCTCGCCGTGCGGGTGGTCGTGGTCGTGGTCGTGGTCGTGTCCATGATCGTGCGCGTCGCCGCTCTGAAGGATCGGCGAGGCCGACGCCAGGACGAGACGGCCGGTCTCGACCCCCTTGGTGCCGATCAGGTCGTCGGCCAGCTTGCGGACCATCTTGGTCCGGCCGCGGAGCAGGATCACTTCAAGGCAGCGGCGGGCGTCGAGATGAAAATGCGTGGTGGTTACGACCGCGTTGACCTGCTGATGCTGTATCTCGGTGAGGCGCTCGGCGACCCGGCCCGCGTGATGGTCGTAGATCAGGGTGACGACCCCCATGGCGTCGCTGGTCTCCTCGTCGACGGCCTCCTCGATCAGGGCGGCGCGGATCAGGCCTCGAACGGCCTCGCTGCGATTGGGGTAACGATGCTTGTCGCAATACTCGTCGAACCGCCGCAGCAGCTCGCCGCCGATCGCCACGCTGAACCTCATCAACACGTCTTTCATCGGCGATTCCTCTGATGGGTCTAACCGGAACGCGGCACGTCGACCCACGCGCCATGCTCGGCGGCGCTGGCGACCGCCGCGTCAAGGAACGCCATCACCGCCAGGCCGTCGACGATCCCCGGGTGTTCGTAGGGGGTCGGCCCGTCCTCCCCTCGCCGCTTGCGGATCGTCCATTCGATCGTCCGGTGGAGGTTCGCGAGCGCCTCGTGGAAGCCCTCCGGGTGGCCGGCGGGGAGGCGGAGGTAGGGCCTGATCGAGGTCGGCATGTAGGGGTAGTCGGCCCCCTGGCGGAAGATCCGCGCCTCGCGGCCGGGTTCGTGGAATTCGAGTTGGTCGAAGCGGGTGTGCCG
>CALCIC010000432.1 GCA_937907405.1 uncultured Isosphaeraceae bacterium
CGGAGGATCGGAATGCAGGCGAGAAAACGATCGGCGATCCTCGGATGGTCCGCCGCCATCGCCTCGGGGTCGACCGGCTCGCCCGCCTCGATCGCCGCAAGGTAGGCGTCGAGGACGCGACCCAACTCCGATTCGGCCGACCCGTCGGAATCCTCGTACTCGGTTGCGTCGCCGATCCCCGGATTCATGCGCGTTCCTCCAGGATCGAGTTCAGCCGCTCCAGGGCCCGCGCCCAGAGCATCCGGACGGCCCCGACCGACCGATTCATCCGGGGGGCGACGTCCTCGAACGACAGGTGTTGCAACGTGCGGAGCTCGTAGACCTTTCGATAATCCTCGGGCAGCCTTTCCACGGCGTCGGCCAGGATGACGGCCTGTTCGCGGCGGACGGCCCCCTCGCTGGGCGACGGCCCCCGAGCGGCCAGCGACCGCTGGACCGCCGACCGCGAGCCTTGAAGAAGTACATCGAGGGAAGTCTGACGCCGGTACGCGCGGACGCGCCGGGAGTGATACTTGATCTGGTCGGCCAGGCAACGGGCGAGGATCGTGCGGAGCCAGGCGCGCAGCTCGGCTTCGTCGCGGCCCTCGAAGTTCGCAAAGTCGCGGTTCGCCTTGAGAAACGTCTCCTGAACCAGATCGGACGGGTCGATCTTCGCCCGCAACGCCTGGCCTACGAGCGCCCGCGCCGCCGCGCGGAGATCGTGGCGGTGTTTCTCCAGCAGAATCCCCAGCGCGTCGGCCTCGCCTCGCCTGGCTCGATCAATCATCGGTCCACCCTCAACGCCCCCGGCTCGCTCCGCGCGGAAGCCGCCATGACCAGGGACGACATCCGAAGTCGATTTTCACACGAAAGCAGCGGGGAATCTTGAGAAAAGTCGTCGGCGCGGGCGGCGCAACTGGTTCAGCGGAGGGGGCGGGCGTTGGGGCCGTCGCTGGCGCGGGCGTTGGGGTCGAGGCCGATGATCCGGCTGCGAGGGCGGCTGCGGTCGACGATGATCGGGCTGGCGTCGGTGCTCTCGGCGCCCCCTCGGTTGCCGGTGGTGTCGACGGCCTCGACCCGGACGTGGAACCTGGGGGGGAAGTCGGCCGGGACGGTCCAGACGAACTGCCCGGAGTTCTCCTGCGTCTGCGCGATCGGCTGCCAGGACGAGCCGGCCTGGTCGGCTCGCCAGAGCAGCGAAACCGAGCGCGGCGGGAGATGAAGATCACTGGCCCGCCACGAGATCGCGACCTTGCCCGCGTGGACGCCGGTGCCGATCTTGGGAGGATAAAGCTGAACGGATGGGGGCGTCGAATCGACTTCCACCCAGGTCTGGGGGGCTTCGCCGGGGGCCGGAGGACGGTCCCCCAGCCCCGACGCCGAGCGCGCGACCAGGGTCAGGCCGAAGGTGCCCTCGCCCCCCAGGTCCACCTCGAAAGGAGAGGTCTTGTCGGGGTCTTCGCCACGGCGGATCCAGGTCCGGCCGCCGTCGGCGGTCTGCCAGAGCTCGACGATCGCCGGCCCGTCGGGCCCCGCGTCGTCGACGGCGTACTGAAGCTTGAACCGGGGGCTCCCCACCAGGATCGGGGCGCCGACCGCGCCGCCGACGGGGGGCTCGGCGGGGGCCGAGAAGGCGGCCGGCGGCTCCCCACCGGGGTTCGGGAACGGGTCGTCGAAGGCCGGCGCGGGCGCGGCGGCCGCGCCGCGGCGCGAGGCCGTCCGGGTGCTGGATTGGTCCCAGTCGGGGGGCGGAAACGTATCGGCCTCGGCGGCGGGTCGGCCCCCTTCGCCGGCATCGGCGCGAGACCGGCTGGCGAACTGGCCGCGAGGAGAGCGAGAGCCGGGCCGAGGGGGGGTGATCTCGTCCTCCTGGACCGGCGTGAACGACGAATTCGCGTCGATCGGCGACTCCGACCGCCGCGATATCTGCTTCGCCGAGTTCGGCCTCGAATTCCGGACTATCGAGCGACGCGAAGTCGGGAGAGGCCGCGGACCCTTCGGGAAGGGCGATCACGCTCTCAACCACGTTCCCCGCCTTGTCGGCCACCGACGCCTTGACGCGGAGTCGGTCGGCCGTCCCCGCGTCCCACCGCTGCGCTCCCACCACCGCCGGCTTGCGAATCGGCGCCTGTCGCCACTCGCGAACCCCCTCGACCTGGTATTCGAGGATCAGCGATTTGAGGTCGAGGTTCTCGTCCTTCGCCACCCAACGAACCTGCGCCATGCTTCCGCGACGTTCGTCGGCCTCAAGGACCAGCGAGGGGGGCGTCGAATCGACGATCACCTTCATGCTGGGCTCGACCGCCTGATCCAGGGGGGGGGAGTACCGATCGTCGGTGGTCACCGTCCGCACCGCGAACCAGTATTCGCCGTCCTGGGCGGCGCGGAAGGTGAACTTGCCGAGGTCGGGACGGGTCCGGCTCGTGGCCTTCCAGTGAACCCCGGAGTCCTCGGAAACCCAGAGCTGGACTTCCTTGAGCTGGCTCCGACCCTGCTCATTGACGTTGAACGGTATCCGGAACGATCGATCCTTGTGATACAGCGTCGGCGCCCGCGCCGCGGCCGGCCTGTCGCCGGCCTCGGCCCGAACCTCCCCCGTCCCCCAGATCCAACCCAGCGCAGCAACGACCAGCGACCAGGCCAGAGGCCTCGTCCCGTTCGCTCTCCACCGGCTTAAGGGGGAATCGGACGCCACGGATTCCGTCTCCTTCGCTCAACCGACCGCCGCGCAACAGCGCGACGGCCGACGGACCACAGGGTTATGCCGGCTTTATCGACCCTGCGTCCGGTTCGGCTTGAAACGATTCCATCGCGAGGCCGCTTTGCAATGACGACGGCGGCCTGATACCGCGAGCTTGGAGAATTTGGGACGGCCAGGCGGTCAGGGGGTCGTCGCGCGGAAGTTGCGGACGATGGCGACGTACTGGCTGGCGAGGGACCGGATGCGGTCGAAGTCGCGCGCGGCGACGGCCTTGGGCTCGACGAGCGAACCTCCCACGCCGAGGCAGCACGCGCCGGCCTTCAGGAAGGACAGGGCGGTATCGAGGTCGACGCCGCCGGTGGGCATCAGCCGGATCTGGGGCAGGGGGCCGCGGAGGGCCTTCAAGTAGGCCGGACCGCCGACGTCGGCGGGGAAGACCTTGACGACGTCGGCCCCGGCTTCCCAGGCGGCGACGATCTCGGTGGGGGTGAAGGCGCCGGGCATGACGACCTTGTCGTAGCGGCGGTAGAGGCGGACGACCTCGGGGTTGACGGTGGGGGCGACCAGGTATTCCGCCCCCGCCAAAAGCGCCGCGCGGGCGGTTTCGGGATCGAGCACGGTGCCGGCGCCCAGGACCAGGGCGTCGCCGATCCGGCGGCGGGCGTCGCGGATCACGTCGACGGCGTCGGGAACCGTGAACGTGATCTCGGCGGCCGTCACGCCCCCTTCCGCCAGGGCCTCGACGACCTTCACCAGCGATTCGCTCGACTCGGACCGCACCACGGCCACGACGCCGCCGTCGAGGATCCGCTTGAGGGTGGTTTCGCGCGACATGTCGGGTTCCTTTCGTGAAAACAGTTCGTGGGACCGACTACGGACGAGAGGGTGAGATATCAGCCCGACGCGCGAGCGAGGGGACCACCGTGGGGAATCGCGCCCTTCGTCGCCCCCCACGCCGATCGTTCCCTCGCTCGCGCGTCGGGCTGGTATTCGAGGACGTCCGCGATATTCAAGGTACTGGGACGCGGACCACCCCAATTCATGATCAGGTCGATCCGCTCAAAACAACTTGGCCGGCTCTCCGGGCGGGTTCAGCATCCGTTCGAGGATGGCGACCAGCTCGGGGGCGCTCGGGATTTCCTTGAACCAGAGGATCGGGTTAGGCAGCTTGTTGACGGCGTCCTCGTCGACCTTGAGCTTCTCGGAGACGACCAGGACGAACCGGGGGGGGCCCAGTCGGGGGAGCTGGTCGAGCAAGCGGTCGAGCGTCGCCTTCTTCCAGAACCCGACGACCTCGATGAAGACCTCGACGTCGGTCGCCTTGTGCGCGGCCCGGTAATCGGGAACCCAGACCCCCTCGCGCCCCAGTTCGACGACTTCGGTGACCTCGGTCAACTCCCAGGCCGGGGCGATCTGGCGGAACCGCTCGGCGAACGCGGGGATCTCGGGAGGGACGTAAACGCCCGTGTCCGCCTGGTGAGAGACGAGGCCGACGCTGGGATCGAGGTGAAAGCTGCGGGGCTCGCGCTTCGGCCCCCACCGCAGCTCGGCGTCGAGCCGGAAATCGCCGCAGCGGAGCAACGACGGCAGGAAGAGCGCCATCTGGAGCCCGTACCGCGTGGTCGCGCTGAACAGGCTGAGCGGGCCGTCGATGTGGAAGACGTAGCCGTCGCGCATGGTCCCGGAAACCCGGTAGAGCAGGCGGTGGAACTTGAGCCGCCGGAAAAGCTGGCGGTATCGCGCCGGAGTCTCGTTCTTGACCTCGACGACGACCCTCACCGAGCGGAGCAGGACCGTTTGCGCGAGGGCGACGTTGTAGCGGTCGAGCAGCCGCTGGGCGGTCATGTCCTTGAACGAGAGCATCCGGTTCTCGTCCCGGAGGTCGGCGAACAGACCGTCGAGAAGCGTCTGGGGCGCGACCTTCAGTTCCTCGGCGACGCTCGCGAGGACCAGGTCGCGGCGGAACGGCGGCCGGGGGCCGACGCCGGGCTCGGGCAAGGGGTTCGCCTCGGGCCCGGGGGCGCCGAGCGTCTTGCGATGCGCGGCGGCGGCCGTGAACAGCTTCTCGCGGATCACCTCCGGCGGCACGTCGGCCACGACCTCGAACTCCGCGCCGTCCTCCAGGACCTTCGCCAGCCCGCGATGCACGAGCGTCGCCTTCCCTCCGCCGCCGAACAGCTCGTCGATCTCCCCCTCGATCTCCCCCCGCGTCATCCCCACGCCCTCGCGGAAGATCAACAGCAGGCTCTCCGCCGCTTCAAGCCACTGCGCGCTCTCGCGGTTGAGGTAGAGCGGCAAGATCCGCTCCTTGGAAACACGCACGCGCATCAAGTCGCCGGTGAGCATCAGAGCGCCCCTTTCAACGGCGCCGGAAAAGGCTGGCGACAAGCATCCTTCTCCCCCCGGGAGAAGGTGGCCGAAGGCCGGATGAGGGTCGTCGGGGGCGCCTCTGCTGATGGACCTCGCGGAATCGACCTCGAAATCCCAAGCCCCTCATCCGCCCCTTC
>CALCIC010000433.1 GCA_937907405.1 uncultured Isosphaeraceae bacterium
CGAGCTTTCATAAAGGTGATCCGCAAACTTGACGTGGTCGTTTCACCAATCCGGGGGGGGCGGACGATTTCGCGCGCGAGTTTGCGGATTACGGCGACGGCAGCGGTTGCGCCGTCACAACGGGGTGATTTGAGGACGTGGGTTGAGAACTCGGGGGGCTACCGCGAGGGCGGGTCTTGGGGGAAGGCGCGCCAGAGGCGGACGGAGCCGTCGTGGGCGGTCGAGGCGAGGATGCCGCCGTCGGGTGAGAAGGCGAGGTCGTTGACCTGGACGGCGTGGGCTTTCACGGCCAGCAACTCCTGGCCTGCGAGCGTGTCCCAGAAGCGGATCGTCCCGGAGAGGCTGCACGTGGCCAGTGAGCGGCCGTCGGGGGCGAAGGCGAGGTCGATGAACGGCTCGATGTCGCCTCGGATCGATCGTACCGGGACGAGGGACTTCGAATCGCGGAGCATGACGACGCCGTTTTCGTCGGTGGTCGCCAGCAGGGTCTCGTCGGGGGAGTAGGCGACTCCGACCAGCTTGGTGGGGGACGCCGCCCTCTTCAGGAGCGCGCCGTCGGCCACGTTCCAGAGTCGCAGGCTTCCCGAGGTGCAGGCCGAGGCCAGGCGGCGGCTGTCGCGAGAGAACGCCAGGCCTCGGACGTTGTTGGAGTGGCCTTCGAGCCGTCGAACGAATTTTCGCGCGGCGACGTCCCAGAGCCGGATCGACTTGTCGACGCCCCCCGTGGCCAGGAGCTTGCCGTCGGGGGAGAACGCGATCGCCCGAATCCAGTTCTCGTGACCGGCGAGGACGGCGAGCAGCCGGCCGTCGGCGACGTTCCAGAGCTTGACGTTGTTGGTCTTCTCAAGGTGCCCCGAGGCCAGGGTCTTGCCGTCGGGGGAGAAGGCGAGGCATGCGACGGTCCCCACGCCGGCGTTCCAACCGCGGATCAAGGCGCTTGTGGCGGGGTCCCAGAGTTTGATGGTCTGGGGGTCGTCGGTGTCGTCGCTTCCGGTGGCCAGGATCTTGCCGTCGGGGGAGAAGGCGACCGACCAGCCTTCGTCCTTGTGGCCGGCCGGCTGGGGGGGCTCCGGCGGCGGGTCGAATCGCCAGATCCGGGGCAACCGCGGGCCGCCGATCACCAGGGAGCGGCCGTCGGGGGGGAAGACCAGGGCGTCGGCCGAGGGTTCCGGGCTCGGCGGCGGGCCGAACCGCCGGCCGGTGGCGAGTTCCCAGACGGTCACGCCCTGGAGCCCGTTCGGCTTGCGTCGTCGCGAAGCCGCCAGGAAGCGATCGTCGGGCGAGAAGGCGAGCGCGCGGACGCCGTCCGAATTCGTCGGCTCCGGTTTTTGAAGCGTGCGGAGGAGTCCCGTCGCGTGGTTCCAGATGTGAATCGCGCCGTCGACGCCGGCCGCCGCGAGTTGGTCCCCCCCCTTGTCGAACCAGAGGGTCTGAAGCTCGGCGTCGAACTTGCGGCGACGCCGCTCGGCGCCGGTGGAGGCGTCGAAGACGATCACCTCGTTGCCGGGAAGACTCAGGGCCAGCCGTCGGCCGTCGTCCGAGAGCGTCGTCGCCCCCGTTCCGTCGGTTCGGTCCGAGATCTTCCGCGGGGGGGCTCCGGCGAGCGCGTCGTGGACGTAGACCCCGTCGCCCTGGAAGGTCAAGAAACGCTCGCCCGGGGTGAAGACGACGTAGGAAAGCCGGTCGAGCGCCACCCGGGGTTTGGGATCGGGTCTGGGGTCGTGGACGTCCCAGATCCGAAGCGAGATCGTCGTCCCCGGCCCGCCCGAGTCCCAGATGCAAGCCAGCAGGCGGCCGTCCGCGATCAAGGCGGAGTGGAAGAACGGGGACGGGTTCTTCGCCGAGTCCTCGATCGGAAACGACCTGAGGACCGCGGCCGTGGTCGCGTCCCAGACGGCGAGGTCGCGCCGACGGTCGGGCGCCTCAAAGCGGTCGCCGGCCACGATCCGGCCGTCGGGGCTGAACGACACCTCGCGCGCCTCGACGAGCCCGATCTCTTCGGGAGGGGCGGTCGGGGGGAAGTCCCAGAGCCGGAGCACCTGATCGGCGCTTCGCGCCAGCAGCTTCGCGCCGTCGGGAAGGAGCAGGATCTCCTGGGTGGAGACGGCGGGGCCGGGAATGCGGACGATCTCGCGGCGCGCCCGACGGCGAAGGTAGTACCAGGCGAACCCGCGCGGATCCTCGCCGTACAGGCCGGGGCCGACGTCGTCGAGCGCTTCTTGCACACGCTCCCAGTGCCGGCTCTCGTCGGCCTGAGCGGCGAGGCGGATGCTTGAGACGTAGGCGTGGCTTTCGGCCAACCGGCTGTACCGATCGGCCCGGTCGATCTCCCACTTCAGGGCGGTGTTGTGGCGGCGGAGCAAGAGCGTGTACTCGAACGCGATCAGGGCCAGGGCGACGGCGACGCAGGCCGCCGCGGCGAGGCCGACGGCCACGACCTTGCGGTGTCGCCAGGTCCATTTCCGGACGAGGTCGACGAGCCTGGGCCGGCGGGCGCGGATCGGCCGATCGTCGAGGAACCGGGCGAGGTCGGCGGCCATGTCGCCGGCCGTCGCGTAGCGGTCGGCCGGAAGCTTGGCCATCGCCTTGAGGATGATCGTCTCAAGGTCGACGGGGATGGTCGGGTCGAGCTTGCGAGGGGGCGTCGGCTCCTCGTGGGCGATCCGCCTGAGCACGTCGACGCGGTCGTCGCCGGGGAACGCGGCCTGGAGGGTCAACAGCTCGTACATCGTCGCCCCCAGCGAGTAGACGTCGGTCCGGCCGTCGTACGGTCCGCGGCGGCCGACGGCCTGCTCGGGGCTCATGTAGCGGGGGGTGCCGAGGACGTCGCCGGTCACGGTCAGGTCGAGGCCCCCCATGATCCGGGCCAGGCCGAAGTCGGTGATCCAGACGTGACCGAAATCGTCGACCAGGAGATTCGAGGGTTTGATGTCGCGATGCACCACGTCGCTGGCGTGGGCGTGTTCCAGGGCCTCGGCGGCCTGCAGCGCCGTCCGGGCGACTTCGCGGGCGCAGGTCCCGCCGGCCGACGGGGACGACCGGGGCGCGTCGCGGTCGGCCCTTTCCCGCTTGAGCCGGCGTTCGCGGATGACCCGCGCCAGGTCGCGGCCCTCGATGTACCGCATCGCGTAGAACGGGGCGCCCTCGTCCGATCCCAACGAGTAGACCTCGACGATGTGCGAATGTTGAAGGCCCGCGGCGGCCTGGGCCTCGACATGAAACCGCCGCAACTGCCGGGGGTCGAGGGCCGAGGAGCGCGGCAGGACCTTCAAGGCGACGCGGCGGTCGAGCGAGGTCTGGATCGCTTCGTAGACGATCCCCATGCCCCCGCGGCCCACCTCGCGGATGATCTCGTAATCGCCCAGCCGACGGACCTCGAGTTCCGGCGTCGCCAGGCCGCGGAGCGCGGTCACCATCCTGAGAGTGGGGAGGATCTCGCGCAGCGGACCTTCGAACTCGGGGTGATCGAGCGGGTCGACCGCTTCGCCCCGGCGGATCCGTTCGCCCACCTCGGCGACCAGCTCGGCGAACGCGGTCTCCGCGGATCCGGGGTCGAGTGGATCGATCGCCTCGTCGGAGTCGGTCATGGTCCGCCTCCGAGATCGCGACCGATCGCGGCGATGCTCGCGCCGAGGCGCTGCAAGGCCTGGAGATGCCGTCGCTTGACGGTCGGCAGGTCGAGATCGAGGATCGCGGCCATGTCGGAGAAGTCCAGTTCCTCCAGATAGTGCAGGACCAGGACTTCGCGATCCAACGGCTGCAAAGCCTCAAGCGCGATCCGCATCCGACGATGGCTCTCCTCGCGGAGCATCGCCGGGCCGGACGTGGTGACGGCCTGGGACTGGACCTCGGCGCCGCGCGGGTGGGTCGCGGCGGTCGTGATGAAGGTGCTGGAGGTTTCGAGGGGGCCGTCGCCGGCCTCGGTCGGCATGAGCCGCCGGCAGGTCGCCTCCAATCGCTCGGCGGCCAGGCGGTGCAGCCAGGGATAGAACGGCATCGGCCGATCGCGGAGATAGTCGCCCAGCCTGGTCTCGGCCTCGACGAACGCCTCGTGGACGACGTCGGACGGATCGACCCGCGCCGCCAGCCGAGAACTCAGCCGCAGGGCCACCATCCGCCGCAGCCGATCGCGGTGTCGTCCCAGGAGCTTGCGGAGCGCGGCCGCGTCCCCTCCCGCGGCGTCGCGCAGGAACTGTTCGGCGTCGTCGTCGGAGAGCTGGTTCGCGGCCATCGACGGTTCCAGCAAGAGCGGGAAGACCACTTTAAACAGCTTGGCAAAAACAGGTTCCGGCCGCAATGCCGAGCCCGGACGAACCGCCGCGATCGACGGGAGGGCCTTGCCCGGCCGACCGCCGCGAGCTACTCTGATTCGCGTCCGACGGCGGACCGAATGCGGCGGGCTCGGCCCGATCCGCGCGACGGTCCCAGGGACGATCAGCAACCCCCCACCCCCAGAGCGAGGCCCCTCCATGACGCCCAAGGTGAAGATCACCGTGACCGAGCACGACGACCGCCTCCGCGCCTCCAGCGGCTCGACCTGGGAGTCGAAGATCGGCTACTCGCGCGCGGTGCGCGTCCGCGACGTCATCCATGTGACGGGCACGGTCGGCGTCGAGGCCGACGGCGGCTATTCGCCGACCCTCGAAGGCCAGAGCCGGCGGGCGTTCGAGATCATCTTCGCGGCCCTTGAGGCGCTCGGCGGCAAGGCGTCGGACGTCGTCCGCACGCGGGTCTACGCCACCGACGTCACGAAGTGGCAGGAAGTCGGCGCGGTCCACGGCGAGCTGTTCGGCGACGTCCGCCCGGCCATGACGATGGTTCAGGTGTCCCGCCTGATCGACGCCGAGGCCCAGGTCGAGATCGAAGCCGAGGCCGTGGCCCACGACGTCGTCGACCGCCTGGCCTGACCCGGATCAGCGGATCGGCGTCGCGCCGAGGTCGTCGACGGCGCGCAGCGATTCGGGGATCGGGGCCTTCGACAGGAAGTAGCAGTACGCGGCGACGGCCTTGAGCTCGTCGTCTTCGAGCAACTGTCCCCAGCCGGCCATCCGGGTCTCGGGAACGCCCCGGGAGATCACGGCGACGACGTCCTCGGGCCGATCGCCGTGCTTCCACTTGCCGTCGGCCAGGTTCCCGACCGGCGGCCCGGTCAAGCTCGACGCGATCGGGCCGTCGCCGAACCCCTGGGGTCCGTGGCAGCCGACGCAACGGGCCAGATACACGGTTCGTCCCTTGAGCAGCGTCGGGTCGTTCAAAACCTCGGCGGGGACCGGGAGAGGGGGGGGACGGAGGGCGAAGTAGCCGACGACCCCCGCCAGCGCCAGCAGCCCGACGCCCAGAGACACCCACCCGGCGACGGCGGGATCGAACGCCGGCGGGGCGTCGGAATCGAGAGGTCGTTCGGGAGTCGACAAGACGCGCGTCCTCTCCGGGAGGATCAGAAGTCGGGGCTGAAGATCGACCTCAACCTTAACGTGCCAAAGGGGGCGTCGGCAAGCGGGCGGCGTTGCATTGGAGAGGTTCGCTTGCGGCTCGCCTACAAGTATAATTTGATTCCAACATGAGCAGATCTTGCAATCCAAGACGTCGACCCCGAGGGTCGTGGAGTGGGGCGGCTCGCCGCCGATTCCAACTCGCATCGCGCGCGGGGCGAACGGTCGAGTCCCGGCGGCGAACTGAGCGACCCATCAGGAAACCGCTTTCTATTATAGAGGCTCGGCCCCGCGGAGCAGGCGGCGCACAACGCGTGGGAGGAGGACCATGCCCACGATCGAGCCCACGAACGCCAGCGCGACGCCGACGAGGATCAGCTTCGCCCTCCGTTGCCGCCACATGAAGGCGGCCTCGTACGCCTTCTTGGGAGACGTCATGGGCAACGGCGGCGGGCCGATCTCCTTGTAACCGTCCCAGAAGTCGGGATCGACGTCGGGATGGAGTCCCTCGGCCAGCCGGGCGGTCATGAAGTCGGTTCGGGTCGTCTGCCAGCCGTCCGCCATGGCTCTGAGATTCTGGAAGGCCGGCTCAAGCAGGTCTTCCGACCACAGCATCGTCGGTCGGGGGATCATTTTCAGCAGCTCGTCCCCCCGGGGAGCGTCGGGGAGGAGCGACCCCTTGCCGGCCTCGATCAACTGCTTGCAGCGGAGCCAGGCGAACGTGGCCAGCGAGTTCCGGCCGCCGCCGTAGTCGCCGTCGAAACCCAGGGTGTCGTGCTGCAGCGCCAGGCAGAGCGCGTTGAAGACGTCGACGCTCTCCCAGGCGTTGCCGAGGACGATCAGGCCGGCGAGCCCTCGGACCATCTCGTCGGCCTCTCGGGGGTCGATCAGGGTCGTCTCCATCGGCGGGGCGAGGTTCAGGAAGTTGGGCAGCCACTGGGCGCCGACCGCCTGGGGCGGGGCGATCATCCATTCGACGGCCCGCAACTGGTACTTCTCTCGGCCGAAGTGGGCGTTCGGGTTGATCTCAAGCGCCTTGGCGAGTTCGTCGCGCGCGGCCTCAGCCTCGTCGATCCGACCGCGATCGGCGCCGGCGCGAATCCAGCGGTGGATCAGGAACGTGCCCAGGTTCGCGTGACACCGATACAGGTGCTCGCGCGTTTCGGGCCGCGAGGAATCGAGCGCGTCGAGCCGGGCGCGCTTCTTCTCCATCCAGGCGACCGCCTCGTCGCCCAGCCCCAGACGGTCGCAGGCGACGCCGGCGTCGTCGTAAGCGGCGAGGTCGTCCGGCTTGCTCGCAAGCTCGGCCGCGACCCTGTCGAGGCGCATCCGGTAGTACAGCGGCGGGTTCCTCGGGAACCGGCCGGTCAAGGCGGCCACGACCTCGGACATCCCGATCGCCTCGTGGTACGGCGTGTCGCGATCCCAAAGGCAGGCGGAAGCCGTGACGGGCAGGCCGGCCAGCAACGCGAAACCGACCAGGACCGTGACTCGCCGCATGTTGCAACTCCCTCCAGGAGAGACGGCCCCACCGACCGAGTCGCGAGGCAAGACGTTCCGCGCCCCTTCGATCATCCCATCAAGCGGGCCGCGTCCGCCAGGGGGGGCTGCTTCATCCCCGGCTCGACGCCCGACCGCGAGGATTCCCCCTCGATGGCGGACGAGGCGCGGACCCGTTAGACTTGGGAATGATCCGAGGGGTGAGGAGCGGCCGACGGAAAACGTCGATCCGCCAAACCGCCGACGTCGGCTCAAGGACGAACCCAAAACCTGGAGGACCCGGGAAGAACCTGCCTCACGACCCGGATCGAACCAATCGAGGTACGATCAATCATGGCAGACTACAAGGTCAAATTGAAGCGACGCGAAGAGATCGCCTCCGGGACGATGGCGTTCCATTTCGACAAGCCGGAGGGGTTCTCGTTCAAGGCGGGCCAGTTCGGCGATTTCACGATGGCCGACCCGCCCGAGACCGACGCCGAGGGGAACACGCGGACGTTCTCGTTCGCCAGCGCCCCCTGCGAGGGGGGCCTCATGGTGGCGACCCGGATGCGCGACACCGCGTTCAAGCGGGTCTTGAAGTCGATCGACCTGGGCGCCGAGCTGGCGCTCGACGCGGCGTACGGCTCGTTCACCCTCCACGAAGACGCCGGGACGCCCGCCGTCTTCCTCACCGGCGGCATCGGCGTCACCCCCGTCCGGAGCATCGTCCTCCAGGCCGCCCACGACAAGCTCCCCCACTCGATCACCCTCGTCTACTCGAATCGAAGGCCCGAGGACTCGGCGTTCCTGGGCGAACTGGCGGACGCGCAAAGTGCGAACCCCAACTTCAAGCTCGTCGCCACGATGACCGAGATGGAGAACTCGAAGACGGCCTGGAACGGCGAGACCGGCTTTATCGACAAGGCCATGCTCATGCGATCAATCCCCGATCTCTCCCTGCCGATCTACTACGTCTCGGGCCCGAGGGGGATGGTGGCCGCGATGCGCAAGACCCTCGCCGAAGCGGGCGTCAAGGACGACAACGTCCGAACCGAAGAATTCTCGGGCTATTGACGCATGACCGCCGCCGACGGGCGCGGCAAGTCCTCGTCCAGGGGCGAACGACGGCTCGTGGAGTGCGACGGCTTGCCGCCGATTCCAACTCGCATCGCGCACAGGGGCGATCGGTCGAGTCTCGGCGGCGATCTGCGCAACCCATCAGGAAACCGCTCTCACTGTGGCTGTTTATCTCTACTGTCACGGATGTCCTCGGGCAGGACCGGAGTCACCGGATTGGGACGCCCGACCTCTATCGAGGGGCCGGGGAGGGCGGAATACAAGCCCGAAGCGCGAGCGAGGGTTCGGCTCGGGAGGTCCAGGGCCGATTCGACGTCCTGGACGATCAACCCTCGCTTGCGCTTCGGGCTTGTATTCCGGGCCTCACGACGCCAATTCCAGCAATCCGTGACAGTAGAGTTATTCGAGCAAGTGAGCCGCCAGGAGAATTCGCCGGACCGCCGCCGACCGGGAGCGGAGACTTCTTCAAAATTTGGCCTGACAATTGCTGATGAAAAACCGTTAAGGTGAACGGGTCGAAAGAAGGTTCGATCCAGCCTTGACGCGGTTCGCCGTGGGAGTGCAGGCGTGGCCGCCTCCCGAATCGACCGTCTCGCCGCGTGCAACCCGGAGGAATACCGCGCACAATGACCTTGAGGACTCCGCCCGTGATTCGCCGGGCGGCGAGAATCGACGGTGACGAGACGAGAGGTTCCCAAGAAGATGACGACCCCGCACGGCCCGCTTGTTGAACGCTCCGCATGGAAGGCCCTTGAAGCGCACTACCGGAAGCTGCGAGAGCTGCACCTGAGGCAGTTGTTCGCCGACGACCCTGGTCGGGGTGAGAGGCTGACGGCCGAGGCGGTCGGGCTGTATCTGGACTACTCGAAGAACTGCGTCACCGACGAGACGCTGACGCTGCTCGTTCGACTGGCCGAGCAGTCCGGCCTGCGGGAACGGATCGACGCGATGTTCCGGGGCGACAAGATCAACGTCACCGAGGGCCGCGCGGTTTTGCACGTGGCGCTTCGGGCGCCGAAGGGGGAGTCGATCGTCGTCGACGGCGAGGACGTCGTGCCGGAGGTCCACGCGGTGCTCGACCGGATGGCCTCGTTCTCGGATCGAGTTCGCGACGGATCGTGGACGGGGCACGGCGGGAAGCGAATCCGCAACGTGGTGAACATCGGCATCGGCGGCTCGGACCTGGGCCCGGTGATGGCCTACGAGGCGCTCAGGCACTACAGCGACCGGGGCCTGACGTTCCGGTTCGTCTCCAACGTGGACGGCACCGACTTCGCCGAGGCGATCCGCGACCTGGACCCGGCCGAGACGCTGTTCATCGTCGCCTCGAAGACGTTCACGACCCAGGAGACGATGACCAACGCCCATACCGCCCGCGACTGGTGCCTGGCGGCGCTGGGGGACGAATCGGCGGTCGCCAGGCACTTCGTCGCGGTTTCGACCAACGCCGAGGAGGTCGAGAAGTTCGGCGTCGACGCGGCGAACATGTTCGAGTTCTGGGACTGGGTCGGCGGTCGGTACTCGATGACTTCGGCCATCGGCCTGTCGACGATGATCGCGATCGGCCCCGACCGGTTCCGCGAGATGCTCGCCGGATTCCACGCGATGGACGAGCACTTCCGGACCACGCCGTTCGAGCGCAACCTGCCGGTCTTGATGGGGCTTTTGGCCGTCTGGTACTCGGACTTCTACAAGGCCGGGACGATCGCCGTGCTCCCCTACGACCAGTACTTGAAGCGGTTCCCCGCCTACCTTCAGCAGTTGACGATGGAGAGCAACGGCAAGCACGTCACGCTCGACGGATCACTGGTCATGTATCCGACCGGCGCGGTCTACTGGGGAGAGCCGGGGACCAACGGCCAGCACTCGTTCTACCAGTTGATCCACCAGGGGACCCGGCTGATCCCCTGCGACCTGATCGGGTTCTGCCAGACCCTGAACCCGCTGGGGGACCATCACGACCTGCTGATGTCGAACGTCTTCGCGCAGGCCGAGGCCCTGGCCTTCGGCAAGACGGCCGAGGAGGTCAAGGCCGAGGGGACGCCCGACTGGCTGGTCCGGCACCGCACGTTCGAGGGCAACCGGCCGACCAACGTCCTGTTGGCCGAACGCCTCACCCCCGAAATCCTGGGCAAGCTGGTGGCGCTCTACGAGCACAGCGTGTTCACCCAGGGGACGATCTGGGGGATCGACTCGTTCGACCAGTGGGGCGTCGAACTGGGAAAGGTGCTGGCCAAGCGGATCATCCCCGAGCTTGAGAGCGAGGCCGAGCCCGCGCTCAAGCACGACGGCTCGACCAACGCGCTGATCCGCCGGTATCGCGGGCTCAAGCGAAAGACGTCCTGACCAACGACGACGAGGCGCGACAAGGAGACGGCGAATGCAGATCGGTATGATCGGCCTGGGGCGGATGGGGGCCAACCTGGTGCGTCGGCTGCGGAAGGACGGTCACGACTGCGTCGTGTTCGACGTGCGGCGAGAGGCCGTGAAGGCCCTGGCCGACGAGGGGGCGACGGCCGCCTCGTCGCTCGACGACCTCGTGATGAAGCTCGACGCGCCGCGAGCCGTCTGGCTGATGGTCCCCGCCGCCCTGGTCGACGAGTCGCTCGACGAACTGACGCCCAGACTTGAGCAAGGGGACGTCGTCATCGACGGCGGCAATTCCTACTA
>CALCIC010000434.1 GCA_937907405.1 uncultured Isosphaeraceae bacterium
CCGCAACTCACTCCTCGTCGTGACGACTTCTGAAAAAGTGTCGGGTCGTCAGCCCACCGGGAGAGGGGACGGCTCGCCTCGTCCTATCTTTCCCAGATTCCAGTTCGAAAAGTCATGGTCATATCTAAGCTCAAGGGGAGAAGGCGACGACCGCCGAGGCCGGCTTGAAAGTCGTCGCGCTGGCGGAGAAACGATCGCGGCATCTCAAGCAAGCCCGGCGCTGAACGCGCTTTGGTATCGCCCGCCAGAGGAGGCCGTTCGAGAACTCCCGGATTTCTTCCCGGATTCATGAAACCGCGCCGCCCCCGCCGCGGATCGTGTGAAGTGGACGACTGCTTTTTGACAATTCGATGGATGGAGGGGCGGCCCGGCGGATCATTCGCCGGGCTGGGCGGTCGAGTCCGCGCGCGGGGTCGCGGGCGGACCGCCCGATACCGACCGCCTCGCGATCAGGCCGCGGAAAACCATATCGCGTTTCACGAACGAACCCGACGCCTTGGAACGCAAGTCTCTGTGAAATATTGATTTGCGGCGACATCGCTCGTGGACCGGCGCGCGAACGGAGCCAATCGCGGCGATTCGGCGGCGGTCGCTCGGGCGGGTTTGACTACGGGCCCGTCGGCCGATAAACTGGTACTCCCCTTGCACAAGGGGCGACGCGCGATCGATCGCGGGAACTCCGGAAGGCCGTCGGGACGACGACCGCCATCGGCGGACGACGCCCGAACCGCGCCTTCGGACTCGCGCAAGTGGCGGTTCGCGTTCGTGTTGCGTCCGATTCGTCAAGCGTCGGACTTTCGCAAGGCCGCCCCGGGCGCGACGCTCGGGGAACTTCGGCCGGACCTGGTCGAGTCGTCTAGAGAGGTGCGATACGTGGCACTGGTCGTCAAGGACCTGATCGACGCCGGCGTGCATTTCGGCCATCGGGCCAGCCGCTGGGACCCCAAGATGAAGCCGTACATCTACGGCAAGCGCAACCTGATTCACATCATCGACCTGAAGGAAACGGTTCGCGGCCTGCTCCGCGCCACCAAGTACTTCCACAAGGTCGCCTCGCAGAACGGGCTGATCCTGTTCGTCGGCACCAAAAGGCAGGCGGCGGAGACCATCGCCGAGGAATGCGGCCGCGCCGGCATGCCCTACGTCACCGAGCGCTGGCTGGGCGGCACGCTGACCAACTTCCGGACCATCCGCAGCCGATTGCAGCGGCTTGAGGAGCTGGAGCAGACCCTGGACGGCGAGATGGCCGCCAGCTACTCCAAGAAGATGATCTCCACGCTCACCCGCGAGCGCAAGAAGATCGACCGCAACCTCAGCGGCATCCGCAACATGACCCGGCTGCCCGAGGCCCTGCTGGTGATCGACCCCCGCCGCGAGCACATCGCCGTGGCCGAGGCCCGCAAGCTGGGCATCAAGGTCGTCGCGCTTCTGGACACCGACTGCAACCCCGACCTGGTCGACCTGCCGATCCCCGGCAACGACGACAGCATGCGGTCGATCGAGCTGGTGGTCAAGCGACTGATCGACGCGATCATCGAAGGCAAGGCGATCGCCCCCGACGAGCCCCCGCCGGTGGAGCGCGACGAGCAGGACGACCGCGGCGGCCACGGCCGCGGCGGCTACGGCCGCGGCGGCGATCGCGGCCGCGGCGGCGACCGCCGAGGCCCCGGCGGGCCTCCTCCTAGATCGGAAGAGCACACGTCTGAACTCCAGTCACCTTGTAATCTCGT
>CALCIC010000435.1 GCA_937907405.1 uncultured Isosphaeraceae bacterium
GAGAGCGTCGGGCGTGGCGGTTGAGAGCATGCCGGCGTAGGAGAGTCGCTTGCGAAACGTGTCGAAGCCGAGCCGGGGTAGACCGACGTTGTTCTTGCCCGAGGCGGCGTCGATGGCCGTTCGGACGGGGCCGGCGGCCAGGGTGCCGTCGAGATCGCCGTAGTCGACCTCGACGCTGAACGTGCCGTCGAGCAGGCCGAAGAAGAACGACGCGGCGTCTGCGCCGTAGACCTTGGAAAAGAGGGCCTGCGCGCTGGAGCCGTCCGGATCGTCGGTGATGGTGAACTCGGCCGCGGCGGAGGCCAGGCCGAGCCGAAGCGTGCGCGCCAGGGACGCAAGCTGGGCCAGGGCCGGCGCGGACTTGCCGCTGACGTCCTGGTTCCAGATCAGATAAAGGGCGGCTGATGTCGAGAGCGAGCGATCCTTGAGTGCCTGGACCAGGGCGATCAGGCGCATGATCGCGGGGCTGGTCGGGTCGGGCGGGGCGAAGGGGTCGAGGCCGGTGACCTGAACCAGGAGAAGCAGTTCGCGGACGCTGAGCTTGAGCTTGCGCGCCAGCCAGCCGCGTCGAAAGACGGCGCTCACGTTGGGGATCGAGAGCGTGGTCGTTCCATCAAAGCCGAGTGCCGCGAGGATGCGGTCGTACTCGTCTCCCGTCAGCCCTAGCGCCGAACGAAGAGCCTGAACGTGCTGGCCCAGGCGCTGGTTGGAATCGATGAGGAACTCGCCGAAACCATTGTCGTCGAATACCTTGTCCTGCTTGAGCAACGCAGGGTTGAGGAACATCTGGCGATAGAGGGCCGTCGTGCCGTGGGTGTCGATCTCGGACCAGACGGCCAGGAGGGAAAACAGGTCTCGCTTGACGTTCAGGCCCAGGGCTTCGATGACCCGGAACGCGACGCCCAGACGGGGCAAGAGCGTTAGGAAGCCGGTGTCAAGCTTTGCGGGCGTGTCGACGTCCGTGCTCTGAATCCGCCCGAAGTCCGCACGGAAGGAGGCGCACAACGCGGCGTCGGTCTGTTCGATGCTCCACCCCAGCTTTTTCCATAATCGGATGAACCGCGCCAGGCGGATGAACTCCGCGGTCGTCAGCGGGGCGTTGGACTGAGCCGGATCGGAATGACGGAACATGAGGTCGCCGAAGCTCGAGCAGCTTGCGGCGTCCTGGCAGGTCCAGACGACCGTGGCGCCGTCGTGCGTGGTGATGCCAGGGGTTGTGGACCACGCGGGCTCTGACGCCGCCGAGACGCCGGCCGTGGTGCATTTGTGGAAGAGGGTGCTGCCCGGTTGCGGCTTGGTCGGCAACACGCAGTCGCCCTGGGAGTGTGATTGAGTGGCAGCCCAGGGTCGACCGGGAATCGCCAGCGTGATCAGCCCCATGATGCGGCTGTAATTGGCATTGTCCTTGACCCAGCCCTTGATGTCTCCGCCGTACTCGGCCGGGTCTGGGGGCGAGGCCATGGCGGCGAGCAGCCCGTCGAATTGCTGGTCCGTGATCTGGCCCGTCTTGAGGGACGCGAGCACGGCGATGCTGACGCCAAGGCGTTCGAGCTTGGGGATCAGATCGCTGCTGGGGTTGATGAACCGTGTGCGGAGGATCGAGACGAGATCGTCGTATGTGACGCCGCAACGGCGGGCGAAACCCCGGGCGTTGGACAGCCCGTCGATCACGGCGGCATCGACGCTGCCGCTCGGGAATCCGTAAAGCCGCCAGAGGGGAACGGTGGTGGAGTTCGTGAGGTTGTCGTGCTCGGCCCGCGAGAGGGAGAGCTCTTCCATGAGGATGTCGCGCCAGCCGTAAGAATTGCCATTGCGCTCGAGATCGTCGGATGTGCGCAGCCGTTCCATCGCCAGGGGAAGGGGGACCTCGAACTTGGTGAAATAGCGGCGCAGGCTTTCAAGCGGCTGGTGAAACGGCAAGGGGTCTGGAAAACGTTCATTGCGGAGGATGGAGTAGGCGGAGTCCATGACATACTGAGGGCTGGCGAGCAGGTCCTCGGAGGCGACGTCGCCGGTGTCGTGGCCGGTGTAGTCGCTCAGCGAGAGTGTCTGCTTCTGATTGGCAATGAAGTACTCCATCGTCTCGTTGACGAGATCGATGTAGGGAAGCGGCGTATTGGTGTTCTCGCAGGTCAGCGGCAAGTGCTGAATATCGGGGCGGCGGGACGTCAAGACGTCGAATGGTGAAAGCTCAGTGCTGGGGACCGGCTGGCCGGGATGGCTGGCGTTCCACTGGGCCTGGTAAGCGGCGAAGGATGACTGGTCAGCGAAGGGATACGGTGCGCCGGCGTGGTCATCTTTCCAGTTGGACAGGTAAGTAGCCCAGGTGGCGGTGTCGCTGTTCAGGAACTGGAGGAGATCGACGAGATAGGCCGCGGGGCTGAAGATGGACTGGCACTCGTCGCATCCGCAGAAATCCATCGAGCCGAAGAGGGTCTCGAGGTTGGCGGTCGCAAGGATATCGCCGGTGTTGGCGGGAGTGGGGTCGAGGACGCGGGGGGCGCTGTGGGCGCCGATGGGAGGGACGGACCGGGCGTGCAGGTAGCCCAGCGCGATGTTGAGAACGGTGGCGTGCACCTGCTGGGCGCGGTCGTACACGAACTCGGCCTGGTCGGCGCCCCCCAGGTCCTTGGCGAATCCGCTGACGAACGTGGACCTGCCGTGGCGAATCACGTCGCGGGCGGAGTTGATTCCGCGCTTCAGGAGCGCGGCCATGGCGTCGTCGCCTGGTGTGATCTGGTAGAGCCGCTGCAAGCGCTTGACCTGCTGGACGGTTTCGGCGGGCACCGTGAGCTGGCTGCGCTTGATGAACCGCTCGACGGGCTCGGCGGCGATGGAGAACTGTGCCTGGTTGGCCGAGAGGAAATCGCTCACACCCTTCACGACGGCGGTTGAGGTATTACTGAGCGGAAGCGCTGAGTTGGCGACCATCTGGGCCACGGACGCAGTCGGGTAGCTTAAGCGCACGTGGG
>CALCIC010000436.1 GCA_937907405.1 uncultured Isosphaeraceae bacterium
GGGGGGGGGGAGGAATTCCGTGGTCCGCCGCGACCGCCGCGACGGGTCAGGCGTGGTCTTCGGGGCGGTTGAGCACGGCTTGAATGTGCGGGGTGAACAGCCGGGGCTCGAGCAGGAAGGCGTCGTGGCCTTTCTCGGAATGGACGGTGATCCACATCACGGGGACGCCGGCCTGCTTGAGCAGACGGACGAGCTTTTCTTGTTCCTTGCGTTCGAAAGTATGATCGTAATCGATGCTGAAGACCAGGAACTCCTGGTTTCGGCACCGTCGGAACAGTTCGCGGAGGTCCTTGGCGCCGGCCTCGGCGGCGAGGTTGAACCATTGCCAGGCGTCGAGGATGCGGAGATAGGAGTTGGCGTCGAACCGGCGGACGAACTTCTGCCCCTGGTGGAGCATGTACGACTCGACCGGGTGGTTCATCTCGTACCAGCCGTGGGGGGGGCGCTGGCTGACGACCTCGGCGCGGGCGCGGTCGCGGAGGGCCTCGGGGGAGATGAACGTCTTGTGGGCGATCCGCCGGGCCAGCGCCAGGCCGACGTCCGGGCGCGCGCCCTCGTAGTAGTCCCCCCCGTGGAAGTGGGGGTCGGCCTCGATGGCCGTGACCTGCTCGAAGTTCAGCAAGCGTTGATCGATCGTCGTCTCGACGCCGGTGCCGATCGGCAGGACGAGGCGGACGCGGTCGGGATGCCTGGTGGCGGTCAGGAGGGCCAAAAAGCCGCCGAGCGAAGCGCCGACGACCGCATGCAACGTGCGCACGCCGAGGTGGTCGAGCAGCCTCATCTGCGACTCGACGACGTCGCACATCCGGAGGACGGGGAACGACGGCCCCCACCGCGCGCCGGTCTCGGGGTTGATCGACGCCGGACCGGTCGAGCCGTAGCAGCCCCCCAGGAAGTTGGCGCAGACGACGCAGTACCGATCGGTGTCGACGGCCTTCCCCGGGCCGATGAAGCCGTCCCACCAGCCTTCGTGCAGCTCGTCGGTCCAGCGGCCGTCGAGTCCCTCGACTTGCGTGTTGAGGCCGGCGGCGTGCTGGCTTCCGGTCATCGCGTGGTAGAGCAGGACGACGTTCGACCGATCGGCGTTCATCGTCCCGTACATCTCATAGGCCAGGGTGAACCGCGGCAACGGCGGCCCCACGCGCATCGGCAGCGGATTTCGGGAGTCGTCGAACTCGAAGAACAGGGTTCGCGCTTCGTTTGGGGTCTGGCTCATGAATCTCGCGGAATTCGGCTCTGCACGGGGGCCGACGACAAGCATCCTTCTCCCCCCGGGAGAAGGCGGCCGAAGGCCGGACGAGGGTCATGGGATTTCGAGGTCGACATCGCCGGAATCCGAATCCGTGACGGCTCCGACGACCCTCGTCCGGCCGTCCCGGGCCGACCCCACACGTGGGGTTCCCCCCGCTCCCGGGGGGAGAAGGGAGGATCTCGACTCCGATCGCCGTACATGCAAGCCGTGTCGGACAGGATCGGCGCCTCCCCCACGAGGGGGGAAGGCGCCTGCAATCCAACGACGGGCGCCGCTCAGACGGCGGCGGCCTTGAGGGCCTGGTCGACGTCGGCGAGGATGTCGTCGATGTGCTCGATGCCGATGCTCAGCCGGACCAGGTCGGGAGTGATGCCCCCTTCCTTCTGCTGCTGCTCGGTCTGCTGCGAGTGGGTGGTCGTCGCCGGGTGGATGGCCAGGCTCTTGGCGTCGCCGACGTTGGCCAGGTGCGAGAACATCTTGAGCGAATCGATGAACTTCCGCCCGGCGTCGCTCCCCCCCTTGATGCCGAAGACGACCATCGCCCCCCCCTTGCCCTTCAAATACTTCTTGTTCAGGGCGTTCATCGGGCCGCCTTCCAGCGAGGGGAAGCGGACCCAGGTCGCCTGGGGATGCGACTTGAGATGCTTGGCGACCGCCAGCGCGTTTTCGCAGTGGCGTTCCATCCGCAGCGGCAGGGTCTCGATCCCCTGGAGGAACATCCACGAGTTGTCCGGCGAGATGCAGGCGCCCAGGTTGCGCAGGGGGACCGTCCGCATCCGGAGGATGTAGGCCAACGGCAGCAGCGGCTCGGGGAGGTCGACGCCCCACCGCAGGCCGTGGTAGCTGTCGTCGGGGGTGGTGTACATCGGGTGCCTGCCGCCGGCCCAGTTGAACCGGCCGCTGTCGACGACGATGCCGCCGATCCCCGTGCCATGCCCCCCCAGCCACTTGGTCAGCGCGTGGACGACGACGTCGGCGCCGTGGTCGAGCGGGCGGGTCAGGCAGGGGGTCGAAAACGTCGAGTCGACGATCGAGGGTATCCCGTGGTCGCGGGCGACCTTGCAGATCGCGTCCAGGTCGGCGATCTCGACCGCCGGGTTCGAGACCGTCTCGCAGAACAGCGCACGGGTCTTGCCGTCGATCGCCGCGGCGTACTGGGCGGGATCGTTGGAATCGACGAACTTGACCGTGATCCCCAGCGCCGGCAGGATGTCGTTGAACTGGGTGTAGGTGCCGCCGTAGATGTTGCGGCCCGAGACGATGTTGTCCCCCGCCTGGGCCAGGTTGATGATCGAGTAGAAGATCGCGCTGGTGCCCGACGCCACCCCCAGGCCCCCCAGCTCGGGAGCGCCCTCCATCAAGGCGACGCGCTTTTCCAGCACGTCGGTGGTCGGGTTCATCAATCGGGTGTAGATGTTGCCCAGCTCGCGGAGCGCGAACAGGTCAGCCGCGTGCTCGGCGCTCTTGAAGACGAACGAACTGGTCCGATAGACGGGCACGCCCCGAGAGCCGGTGGTCGGGTCGGGCTGGGCGCCGCCGTGCAGGCAGAGGGTCTCAAGTTTCATAAAAGTGGACTGACCGATGCTGGGGCGTCGGACCCCCTTGCCGACAGGAAGGAGGGCCGTTCGCCGGGTGCTGAAACGTGGAAACGAAACAATCGACCGCAAGTCCCCGCGCGCGAGGCCGCGAAGGATGAATTAGACCTCATCCGCGGCCGTGAT
>CALCIC010000437.1 GCA_937907405.1 uncultured Isosphaeraceae bacterium
CCGGCGGCGGCGGCGGCGCCCTCACTCCGGGACGGTACGTCAAGCACGGCTCCAGGCCGATGACCAACCTCTACCTGAGCATGGCCGACCGCATGGGCCTCGCCGACCTCGAACGATTCGGCGACTCCGACGGCCGCCTCGGCGACGTCTAAGCCGAGACCCCCATGCAGGCCCGAAGCACCCACGTTCGCGCCCCGGACGAAGACGGCGACGACCGCCGGATTGTCGTCGGCCGCCGATCCGGTTAGTATAATACTTGTTTAACCATCCGCGGCGACTGAGGCGGGAGCGATGCGATCGATGATGAGGACGACCCTGCGCCTGGCGACGGGGACCGCGCTCGTGTCGGCCGCGCTCGGCCTCCGGGCGGACGCCGACGAACCGTCGGGCGACGCGGCGGCGGTCCCGATCGAGGCCCGGTTCCGCCGGATCGTCCGGCCGTTTCTCGAAACGTATTGCCTGAACTGCCACGGCGGCGAGAAACCCAAGGGGGATCTCGACCTGACCGGCTTCACGAACGCCGACTCGGTGGCGAGGGACCTGCCGCGTTGGGATCTTGTTCGAGAGCAGCTTGAGGCGGAATCGATGCCCCCGGCGAAGGCGAAGCAGCACCCGAAGGCCGAGGCCGTCGACGAGTTGATCGCCTGGATCGAGTCCGTCCGCAAGCTCGAAGCGGCGCGGAACGCGGGCGATCCCGGCCCGGTCGCCGCGCGGAGGCTGAGCAACGCCGAGTACGACCACACGATCCGCGACCTCACCGGCGTCGACCTCCGACCGACTCGCGAGTTCCCCGTGGACCCGGCGAACGAGGCGGGGTTCGACAACTCGGCCGAGTCGCTGGCGACGTCGCCGGCCCTGGTGAAGAAGTACCTGCAAGCCGCCCGCGAGGTCGCCGACCACCTGGTCCTCACCCCGACCGGCCTCGCCTTCGCGCCGTACTCGATGCTCGCCGACACCGACCGCGACAAGTACTGCGTCAACGCCGTCATCGATTTCTACAACCGCTGGAAGACCGACTACGCCGACTACTTCGAGGCCGCCTGGACCTACCAGAACCGCGTCGAGCTGGGCAAGCCCGACGCCACCCTGGAAGGGATCGCCGTCCAGGCCGGGCTCAGCCCGAAGTACCTGGAGACGATCTGGGCCGTGCTCAACGATCGCCCGGAAGAAGTCGGTCCGATCGCCGCGCTTCAGGCGATGTGGCGCGCGCTGCCGACGCCGAGCCACGGCCGCGCCGATCCGGACCCGAAGGCCGCGCGGGCGGATTGCGAGCGGATGCGTGACGTCGTCGTCGCCCTCCGCCGCCGGCTCACCCCGGAGGTCAAGAACTTGACCGCCCGGGGAATCGGCCGAGGCACGCAACCCTTCGTGCTCTGGAAGAACCGCCGGATGGCCGCCAACCGGATGCGGTACGCCGGCGGCGCCCTGGAAATTCGCGCGGGCGACCTGGGACTGGATGGCGAGGCGGCCGAGGCCCTGTCGGTTCCCGAGAGCGCCGACGAGCGGTCCCGGTACGAAGCGACCTTCAACCGCTTCTGCGAGACGTTCCCCGACGCGTTCTTCATCTCGGAGCGCGCCCGCGTCTTCCTCGACGACGAGGACAAGAACAACACCGGCCGGCTGCTGAGCGCGGGGTTCCACAGCATGACCGGCTACTTCCGCGACGACGGCCCGCTCTCGGAGCTGATGCTCGACGACGACGGCCGGCGCGAGCTGGATCGACTCTGGCGGGACTTCGATTTCATCACCGGCGCGCCGATCCGGCAGTATTCGAGCTACCTCTGGTACGAGCGCGCGGAGACCGGCTTCATGAAGGGGGACGAGGCGTTCGACTTCGTCCGCGCCGAGGACAAGGACGCGTCGTCCGAGGCCAAGATGGGACGGCTGGCCGAGGTCTACCTCGCCAAGGCCCGCCGACTCGGGGCCGGCGACGAGGCAATCCGGGCGGTCGAGGATCAGTTCAAGATCTTCGCCGAGACCATCCACCGGGTCGAGCGCGACCGCCGGGAGGCCGAGCCGCGCCACGTCGAGGCGCTCCAGACCTTCGCCGAGCGGGCCTACCGCCGGCCGCTGACCCCCGACGAGCGCCAGGGGGTGGCCGCGTTCTACCGCATCCTCCGTGAGGAAGACGGCCTGGACCATGAGGACGCGGTCCGCGACACGGTCGTCAGCGTGTTGATGTCCCCCCACTTCTGCTACCGACTCGACCTGGCCGGCGAGGGGACGGGCGTCCGGCCGCTGTCGGACTACGACCTGGCCAGCCGCCTGAGCTACTTCCTCTGGGCGAGCATGCCCGATCAGGAGTTGCTCTCGCACGCCGCGGCGGGCGACCTCCACCAGCCCGAGACGCTCACGGCCCAGGCGCGACGGATGCTCCAGGACGACCGCGTTCGAGGGCTGGCCACGGAGTTCGGCGGCAACTGGCTCGATTTCCGCCGGTTCGAGGAGCACAACAGCGTCGATCGCGGGCGGTTCCCGACGTTCGACGACGCGCTGCGGCGGTCGATGTTCGAGGAGCCGATCCGGTTCTTCGTCGATCTCGTCCGCAACGACCGCTCGGTGTTCGAATTCCTCGACGGCAGGCACACGTTCGTAGATCCGACGCTGGCCCGGC
>CALCIC010000438.1 GCA_937907405.1 uncultured Isosphaeraceae bacterium
CCCGCGAGCTGCTGCGGACCATCGAGCTCTTGACCAAGATCCGCAAGGCTGCCGCATCGACGCCGGAGAAAACTGCGACGAAGGAACCCAATCCGCCGGCCCCGGAAAAACCGGCCTCGCCGCCGACGCCAGACCGATCGGAATCGACTGAACGGATTGCAGGCAAAGGCTTAGCGGATTGCATCTCCAGCCCGTCGCGGGCGAGCGAGCCCCCTTCGCCGACTTCGAAAACCGGCGCGAACGAACCCAATCCGGCGCCGCCGGCGAACCCGCCGATCCCCGTCCGTCTTCAGTCTGGTGAGGCTGGCTCGACCGGCCGGAGCGCGGTCGCGGGCCCGGGGGTACGGCCTCGTCATGGGTCCGGACGAAGGGGGGTAAGCGTCTGATAAGTGGATAGACGGTCAGGCGGGGAGGGGGGCGTCCCACTCCTCTTGCTCGTGCTCGCGGTTTCGTGGCTCGGGCGTCCCGCCCGAGCATCCACAGGACGAACGCGGCAAGCCGCTCGGGCGGATGCTCGACCGACATGCGGCCCGCCCCGGAGCGGGAGAAACGGTGATCCGAGGCTACCTATCAACCGCCCCTGATGGACGAGATTCCCCACCCACTTTCGAGACGCTCAGCCGACGAAGGGGCCCGGGTGGTCGTTCCGAGATGGACGCCGACGCGATCAGAGAGCCGGGTTCCGCCGCCAAGCGAAACGGCCCGGTGAACCGGGCCGCTTCGTTCCGAGATGGAATGTAAGGACTTCATCAATGCGTTGAGACAGTCAGAAGGGAACCGACGATGCGGTCTGAGGGACGAGTTCGCGGATTCCGCCGTCGGGGATGTCGGCGATCTGAACAAGGGGGAGGGGACCCGGCACGAGGCCCGGCTGTTCCAGCGCGACGAGTCCGAACGGGGAGGTTCGGTTTCGCCGCCGCAACAGACGGTCGACCTCCGCCTGGACCAGCCGTCCTCGGACGGTCGCGGCGGCCGTGGTGACTTGCACCAACGGCGTTGAGGTTCCCTGTTTACGTCGGATTTCTTGGAGCACCGACTCGAACTGTTCAGCGGTCATCTTGGGATCTTCCTGGCGGGTCATGAAGTTCACGACGCGAGAGTCGCGAGTCGAGGAGGCCATCCTGGCCGCCCTTCGGAACGATCCATCCGCAAGCCTCGGAGACCACGACTCTATTCGACTGTACGATCAATCGGCGGAATCGGGACAGTTCCGACACTCAGGTTTCGACGAGATTCGTTCGGCGTTGACCGGGGGGGGAATTTATGCCAAAACTCGGGCCTCAGGTCGCCGATAGAAGCATAGTGCGCCGTTCGGCGTACGACGCGATCGGGATCGATCAGATTCTCCCTCAGGATGAGGATGAGGAACCGCTCATGGGCACGGAGTCGCCACATTCGCCAACCTCGCGCGCCGGCGTCGTCCCCCATCGCTGGACGCGCGTCGAGCAGCCCGATGCGGAAGCGGTCGTCGCGGCCTACGACACGGTGATCGCCGGCGGCGGTCCCGCCGGCTTGACCGGCGCGTACGAACTGGTCAAGAACGGCGGATCGTGCGTCGTGCTCGAAGCCGACCCTCGACTCGTCGGCGGCATCAGCCGGACCGACGAGTACAAGGGCTACCGATTCGACATCGGCGGTCATCGATTCTTCTCCAAGAGCCAGGAGATCAACGAACTCTGGCGGGAGGTCCTCGGCGACCAGTTCGTCAAGCGGTCGCGGCTGAGCCGGATCTACTACGATCGCAAGTTCTTCCACTATCCGCTCAAGCCGCTCGACGCGCTTTGCAAGCTGGGGCCGTGGCGCGCCGCCCGAATCCTCTTGAGTTATCTGCACGCAAGAATCAGGCCGATTCAGCCGGAGCGGAGCTTCGAGGACTGGATCGTGAACCGGTTCGGGAGGCGGCTCTTCGAGACCTTCTTCAAATGTTACACGGAAAAGGTCTGGGGGATTTCGACGAGCGCCCTTTCGGCGGACTGGGCGGCCCAGCGGATCAAGGGGCTGAGCCTGACGAGGGCCGTCTGGGACGGCCTGTTCGGCAAGGCTGGGAAGCGTCGCGGCGAGGTCGTCAAGACCCTGATCGACGAGTTCTACTACCCCCGGCTCGGCCCGGGGCAGATGTGGGAAGCCGCCCGCGACAAGATCCGCGAGCTGGGCGGGACGGTGCAGCTCGACCGTCGGGTGGTGCGGATCGAGCACGACGGATCGAGCGTGACGGCCGTCGTCTCGCGCGACCAAGACGGCCGGTCCTACCGTTATTCGGGCAAGCAGTTCCTCTCGACGCTGCCGGTGCGCGACCTGATCCGGGGCATGGACCCCCCCGCGCCGGTTGAAGTCCGCGAGGCGGCCGAAGCGCTCCAATACCGTGATTTCCTGTCGGTCGTTCTGATCGTCGATCGAGCCGAAGTCTTTCCCGACACCTGGATTTACATCCACGAGCCCGACGTCAAGGTGGGCCGGATTCAGAACTTCAAGAACTGGTCGCCCGACCTCGTCCCTGATCCGTCCCGGTCGAGCCTCGGCCTTGAATACTTCTGCTTCGAGGGGGACGACCTCTGGTCCATGTCGGACGACGATCTGATCGCGTTGGGGAGGCGTGAGATCGACGCGATCAACCTCGTCCCGGCCTCCGCCGTCGTCGACGGCTGCGTCGTCCGGATGCCCAAGGCGTACCCGGTGTACGACGACGCGTACCGGCGGAACCTCGAAGTGATCCGAAGCTGGCTGAGTCGGCTCGACAACCTCGAGCTCGCGGGACGAAACGGCATGCACAAATACAACAACCAGGACCACTCGATGATGACCGCGCTGCTGGCGGCCCGGAACATTCTGGGACTCGGCGAATACGACACCTGGAAGGTCAACACCGACGCGGAATACC
>CALCIC010000439.1 GCA_937907405.1 uncultured Isosphaeraceae bacterium
CGTCCCCCTCGGTGATCTCCAGGGTCGTCGGCAGTCGAAACAGCGGAGTCTGGTCGTCGAGCTTCTGGGTCTGCTCGACCTTGACGCGGACCGTCTTGTCTTCGGGTTCGTAATGCCAGCGCACTTTCAGTTCGGGGTGGCCGGCCTTGTAGAGCCACTGGTCGAAGAACCACTTGAGGTCCTTGCCGGTGGCCTACTCGACCGACTTGCGGAAGTCTTCGGTCTCGACGACCTGGAGCTTCCAATCGGCGACGTACCCGCGAATCCCCTTCCACCAGTTTTCGTCGCCGAGCCAGCCGCGGAGCATGTGGAGCGTCGCCCCCCCCTTGGCGTAGGCCACGCCGTCGAACAACTGCGTCGGCGCGGCGTACCGCGATTCGACGATCGGCCGGCGGTACTGGCGGTCGCTCCCCAGGTAGGCCCGGAGCTGGTCGCGCATCCGAATCCGGAATTCGTCCTCGCCCCGGTCGCGCTCGGTGAAGAGGGGGTCGAAGTACGACGCGAATCCCTCGTTGAGCCAGATGTGCGACCAGTCCTTGCAGGTCGTCAGGTCGCCGAACCACTGGTGGGCCAGCTCGTGTGCGACGAGGCCGTCGTGGTCGCGTTCCAGGGCCTCGACCTCGTCCAGCAGCGCGGCGTCGGTCATCGACGTGGCCGACGTGTTCTCCATGCCGCCGTTGAATTCCGGCAAGCAGATTTGTGCATATTTGGAGTACGGATAAGGCTGGCCGGTGGCCTCGTTGAAGAACGCGACCATCCTGGGGGTCTTGCCCATGAACCGGCGGGCCGTCGCTTCGTCGACGTCCTTCAAGACGTAGTAATCGACGGGGAGGTCGCCGAGCTTGTCGTGGAACACCGCGAACTCCGACGCCGCCACGGTGATCAGGTAGCTGGAGTGCGCCTGCTCCATGTTCCAGTGGAACGTCCTGGCGCCGTCGGCGTTCTCCCTGGTCTCGACGAGCGTCCCGTTCGAGACGACCGAGAGCGGCCTGGCGACCGTGACGATCATCTCGGTGGTGGCCCGATCGTTCGGATAGTCGTAGCAGGGGAGCCAGTGATGCGTCTCCTCGGCCTCGCCCTGGGTCCAGATCGCCAGCGGCCGGTCGGGATGGGCCGGGTCGGGCTCGACGAATTGCAGGCCCTGATCGGGGACCGCCGAATAGGCGATCGTCACGTCGAAGGCTTCTCCCTGGCGCCTGGGCTCCTTGAGCATGACGATCAGCTTCGCGTCGTCCTTCTTGTGCTCGAACGCGGTCCGCGCGCCTTCGGGGCCGATCGTGATCGAGGCGATCTCGATCTTGGGCCCGCAGTCGAGGACGACCTTCTCCAGAATCGGATCGATCGAGGCCAGGGTGTGCGTCACCTGGCCGCGAACCTGCTTCTTGGCGGCGTCGAGGGTGATCTCGGCCTTGATGTGCTGAACGTCGAACGAGCGGATCCGCTCGGCCCGCTTCTCCGCGCCCGGCTTCGCGAACGGCCGACGGCCCGAGGGTTGCTGGGCCGCGGACTCGAACGCGGCGCAGGCCAGGATCATCCCAACCAGTCCGAAGCGAATCCCGATTCTCATTTCGTCAGTCCGATCGATGAAGGGATTAGTCCGTCGGCCGTCGTGCATTGAAGCGAGGGACAACCTTTTTTACTCTCAGATGAGAGGCTCGGTCAATCGACCGGTTCGACCCGTTCGGCAATCCTGGAGGCGGTTTCCCGCATGAATCCCTTCGGTTTCGTACGCATCGCCTGCGCCTCGATTCGGACCGCGGTGGCGAACCCCGACGCCAACGCGCGCGAGGTCGTCGGCGTGCTGGAGCAGACGGCCGATTGCGACGTCGTCCTCTTTCCCGAGCTTTGCCTCGCCGGCTACACGTGCGCCGACCTGTTCGGTCAGCCGACGCTGATCGACGCCGCCCTGCGCGGGCTGGTCCACGTCGCGCGGGCGACCGAGGGGAGCGATCGGCTCGTCGTCGTCGGACTGCCGGTCGAGGCCGGGCCGTTCCTGTACAACGCGGCGGCGGTCGTCGCCGACGGCCGGGTGCTGGGGGTCGTCCCCAAGCAGCACCTGCCGAACTACAAGGAGTTCTACGAGCGCCGATGGTTTCGCGCCGGGACGGGCGACGAGCCCGCCGAGATCGAGCTGCTGGGGGGACGCGTCCCGTTCGGGATCGACCTGCTGTTCGACGCCGGGGCGGGGGTGACGGTGGGCGTCGAGATCTGCGAGGACCTCTGGCTGCCGATCCCTCCCAGTTCGTTCCAGGCGCTCGCGGGGGCGTCGATCCTGCTCAACCTGTCGGCCAGCAATGAGACGATCGGCAAGAGCGCGTATCGGACCGGCCTGGTGGTCGGGCAGTCGGGCCGTTGCGCCGCGGCCTACGCCTACGCGGGGAGCGGCCCCACGGAGTCGACGACCGACCTGGTGTTCGGCGGCCACTGCCTGATCGCCGAGAACGGCCGCCTCCTGGCCGAGTCGCCGCGCGTGGGGGACGGCGGGCCGATCCGCCGCGACACCTACTGGATCGTCCAGGACGTCGACGCCGCCAAGATCGAGACCGACCGCCGCACGGCGGCCTCGTTCGAGTCGCCGCCGGGCCGGCCGGGCCGCCCGTTCCGCCGGATTCCGTTCCACCTCCCCGCGACGACGTTCGACCTCAAGCGGTTCGTCCCCGCCTCGCCGTTCGTCCCCTCGGAAGGCCCCGAGCTGAACCGCCGATGCTCGGAGATCTTCGAGATCCAGTGCGCGGGGCTGGCCAAGCGGATCGAGCAGCTCCCGGCCGGAACCACGCTCCACCTGGGGGTCTCGGGGGGGCTCGACTCGACCCTGGCGCTTCTGGTCGCGGAGATCGGAAGAGCACACGTCTGAACTCCAGTCACCTTGTAATCTCGT
>CALCIC010000440.1 GCA_937907405.1 uncultured Isosphaeraceae bacterium
TTTCCTCTTCATGATCCCCGTTCGGCCGGGGGAGGGAAAACCGCCGCTAACATGATTCCCTGGAACGAGAGTCACGGACCAAAAGCGAGTTGCGTGCGTAGAATAGGTTGGGAAGACGTTCAGTTTTACGGTTTCGAGGAAAGCAGTCATCAAGATGGATCAAGACGAGTCTTGCGACGACGTACGTCGCTCAGAAGAGAAAACGGGCGGTGAAGCTCCGATTACCGTTCCCACCGACACCAACGGCGCCGCGGCCCCGAACCGTCGAGCCTCGCGGAACGGAACGCGGCCGCGCTCGCCGCGGATCGGACGAACCGACGACGAACAGCTATTCAGCCGCGAGGTGCCGTCGGACCTGGTGCCGACCCCCTGGATGCCCGAGCAGGCGGAGTTCACGCACAGCGAGCCTTGGCGCGTACTTCGGATTCAGGGCGAGTTCGTCCATGCAATCAATTCACTGGCCGAGGTCGGCTCGGCGGTGACGGTTTTCGGGTCGGCCCGGATTCGGGAGGCGAGCCCGATCTACCAGGACGCTAGAAAGCTCGGCCAGCTCCTGGCCGAAGCGGGGTTCGCGGTGATCACCGGCGGCGGCCCCGGAATCATGGAGGCGGCGAATCGGGGCGCGTTCGAGATCGGCGGATCGTCCATCGGCCTCAACATCCAGCTCCCATTCGAGCAGTCCGGCAACCCTTACACGAATCTGTCGGTCAACTTCCGTTACTTCTTCGTCCGCAAGACGATGTTCGTCAAGTTCTCCGACGGCTTCGTGATCTTCCCCGGCGGGTTCGGCACGCTCGACGAGATGTTCGAGGCGCTGACGCTGGTCCAGACCCATAAAATCAACCGGTTCCCGATCCTGCTCTACGGCACGTCGTACTGGAAGGGGCTCGTCGACTGGATCGTCGACACCCTGCTCGAATCCGGGGCGATCTCGCCGGAGGACATGAACTTGCTGATCATGACCGACTCGCTGGAAGAGGTTCGCGATTCGCTGGTGGATTGCTATAAAAGACGGTGCTGGGACACGTGGAAGCGATCGGTCGGCGCCAGCATCGACGCCGATCCGCCGGACGCGCCCGCTTCGGCAATTGATCCGAGCAAGGGCGACGCCGAGTAATCGAAGGAGGTTCAGCCGATCATGAAGGACGCCCCGACGGCCCGACCTGAGCCGACCACGACCGACGCTCCCGACCGCTTCGCCGATCTCGAAGCGATCCTCGACGCTCAAGGCCCCGCTCCCGCCCTCGATCGACTGATCGAGCGTCTGGACGCGGACCACGATTACCGGCTCCTGCTCGACGCCCTGCTGCTCAAGGCCCGGCATGAGTTGGGCCTGCCGTTGATCCAGGTCGGCAAGTACGCCGATCTGCCCGAGGATCGGCGGACGCAGTTCGAGGACCGCTACATCGAGGCGATCCGGCGCGTCGGCTCGCGATTCCTCGAAGCCGGCGACGTCCCGACCGCCTGGGCCTACTATCGGGCCATCGGCGAGACCGGGCCGGTCGCCGCCGCGCTTGAGACCTCGCAAGCCCCCGACGATCCCGAGAAGCTCGGCCCCTGGATCGAGATCGCGTTCCACCAGGGGGCCAACCCGAAGCGCGGCTTCGAGCTGATTCTCGAGCACTACGGCGCCTGCTCCGCGATCACGTCCCTCGAACAGCTTGGGCCCATCGATCCGGCGGTCCGCTCCGCCTGCGTCGACCGCTTGATCCGCCACATTCATGCCCAGCTCGCCGCGAACATCCGGGCCGACGTCGCCCAGCGCGGGCAGCCGAAGTCGCCCGAGAACGCCTCGATCGCGAACCTGATCGTCGGCCGCGACTGGCTCTTCTCCGACGAGTCGTACCATATCGACGTCTCGCACCTGACCTCGACCGTCCGATCGTCGCTTCAGGTCGACGACCCCGATACTCTCGACATGGCGATCGATCTCGCCGAATACGGACGGCGGCTCTCGCCCAGGCTTCAGTACGACGGCGGGCCCCCCTTCGAGAAGACCTTCGAGGATCATTACGTCTACCTGCGGGCGATCCGGGGACACGACCCCGACGCGGCGGTCGCCCATTTCCGGGCGAAGCTCCCCACCCCCGAGGCCGACGGCGGAGACCTTGAGTCCACCATTCCCGCCCAGGTGCTGGTCAATTTGCTGGCTCGGCTCAATCGCCAGGACGAGGCGATCGACGTCGCCGCGGAGCATCTCGCGAACGTCCCCGATTCCATGCTCGCCTGCCCTCCCCTCGCCGAACTCTGCCAGCGCTCGGGGAGGCTCGACAGGCTGGCGGCGGCGGCCCGAAGCATGAACCATCCGGTCCATTTCCTGGCCGCCAGGATCCAGTCCCGGAACAAGCCGCAAGACCCGACCGGCGTCTCGAATTTCCGTCCTGTCGAGACTTGATCGGCGACGCCCGCCCGTCTTCTAATTGATGAGGCTGAAAACGGAGGACGCATCCCCGCCCGCCGGCCCGATCGCGCATCATCCGTCCAACGGCCGGGGCCGTCGCCCATCGACGCCCCGCCTTCGGTCGGTCACGGACTCGCTCGACGCTCCACAGACTTGATTGACGAGGGTTCCCTTGATGAAGCGTCTCCTTGGAGCGATCGCGATCTTGCTCTGTATCGCGACCACCACCCACGGGCTGGACGAGCCTCCGAAACCCGTCAGCCTCTTCGACGGCAAGACGCTCGAAGGCTGGGCGGCCGAACACGCCGACGGTTTCGGGGTTCACGACGGAGCCCTGACCGTAAACGCCGGCCCGGGTTGGCTGCGGTCGGTCAAACCGTACAAGAACTTCGAGATCGAGGCGGAATTTCGGATCGCCAAGCCGGGGGCCGAGGGAAGCCTGCTGTTCCGGACGAGTCTCGAAACCGCGTCCACCGAGCCTTTCGGTCCCGCCAAGGGGTATCAGCTTCAACTCACCGACGGTGAGTCGAGCTTCATGCTGTTCGGCCACGGGACCAACCCGCCGAAATTCGAGCGCAAGACCGATGCGCTCAAGGCGACCGCCAAGGAATCCGGCGCCTGGCGGAAACTGAAGCTGAGCGTCGTCGGAACGCATCTGGAGGCGCGGCTCGACGGCGAGCCGATCACGATCTCTGATGCGATCGAGCCCGCTCCCGGGCATCTCGGTCTGGTCGGCAAGGCCGGTCAGCTTGAGTGGCGGCACATGACGATCCTCGTCTTGCCGGATTGAACGGGGGCGGCCGGTCCGCGCCGCCCCCTTCTTACGCCCTCGAGCGATCGGCCTCGATCAGGCAAAGGCCGACCGCCGCCAGTTCGGCCGCCGTGTGTTCCTCGAAGCGGCTGAGCAGCAGGTCGCGACCCCAATCCTCATTTTCGACGGCGTCGAGGGGAGGCAGGCGCTCCTCGCCGAAGTGTTCCACAAGAATTACGTAGGCTTCGGCGACTCCAAGCTCGACGACAGGCTTCAGGGTCATCCCCATCGGCGGCTCCCCCAGTCGGCGACGGTCACGGGAGCGAGCCGCCAGACGCCCTTGCCGCTCTCAACCCACCGGAAACCGGGAGGCGCGCGCCACGGGTCTTGCTCATCGACGGGCGCGGCGTACCGTCGACGATGCTCGTCGGCGAGGACGCCGGCTTCCTCGGCTCCGGCCGCCCGATAAATGAACCAGGCCAGCGCAATCTGAATCAGGTTGAGCGTGAGCAGGCTGTAGATCCCGAAGCCCACCGCGAGCGCCCGACCGATGCTCGCCGCGACCGACGTCGCCTGGCCGCGACCGATCCAGCCGCTGAGCAATGCCCGCAGCACCCGTCCCCCGTCCATCGGAAACGCCGGAATCAGGTTGAAGCAGGCCAGCACCAGGTTCATCACCAGCAGTTGCAGCAGAAAGAAGCTCGCGAAGCTCCCCAGAACAGCGGAGCCGCCCAGGGACAGGACCACGAAAAGACCCGCCGCGATGGCGAAATTCACCGCCGGCCCCGCCAGGGCGATCAACAGTTCGGCCCCAGGCGCGCGCGGCATCCGCACCAGCCGAGCCACGCCGCCGATCGGATAGAGCGTGATATCCAACGTGTCGATCCCAAACCGTCGGGCCGTCAGCGCGTGGCCGTATTCGTGCAGGAGGACGCAGCCGAACAGGGCGAGCACCAGCGGTAGGTTCTCCGCCACGCCCGGCAACAACAGAATCAAAAAAAAGGTCGGATGCAGGAAAACATCGATTCCCGCGACCCGACCCAGTTTCCAGGACATTCGCATCGACGAACCTGTTTCCTTTCCAGAGCGAGATCGACTCGCCGCCTCGACTCCCTTGTTTCATTCGACGGCCAGTCGCGGAAAGTTCGCCGAAATCGTCCGGGACGGCCTGCGATTCGATGCGGAGTCGTCGCGCGCTCAGCCGTACAACGGGCCGAAATTACCGCAGGCTCGGTAGTCGGCGGCCTGCGGTTCGAGCGCCCCGAAGAGGCTCCAGGCGCTCGGACGGAACACCTTGTCTTCCGGAACGTTGTGCATCGCCACGGGAATCCGCAAGATCGAGGCCAACGCGATCAGGTCGGCGCCGACGTGGCCGTAGCTGATCGCGCCATGATTGGCGCTCCAGTTGGCCATCACGCTGTAGACGTCGGCGAAAGGCCCCTTCCCCGTCACGTTGGGGACGAACCAGGTGGTCGGCCATGTGGGATTCGTCCGCTCGTTGAGAATGTGATGGACGTCGCCCGGAAGATCGACCGAATGCCCCTCGGCGATCTGGAGCACCGGGCCGAGCCCCTTCACCAGGCTCAGCCGGCTCATCGTCATCGGCATCCCTCCGCGCG
>CALCIC010000441.1 GCA_937907405.1 uncultured Isosphaeraceae bacterium
TGACGCTCCTGCTCATGGATGTCGTCGACCTCGGCGCGACGGATGTACTCCTCCAGGCCGGTGATCTTCTCCCAGGCGATCCGCCCCTTGCGGGTCTTGCGGGGCATCACCCGGCTGGCGACGACGACGGTCCCGATCGACAGGACCGCCGCGACGACCACCGGAAGCGGGAACACGCGGCCGATCAGAAAGAGCTGGACGAGACAGGCCAGGGCCAGCCCGAGCGCCGTCAGGAAGATCCCCGAGACCAGGAACGAGGTCCGGACGACGTCCGGGTTGCCGTCGAAGTACTTCGCCCGGCTGAGCCTGCCGTACAGGTCGTTCTTGACCGTGCCGATGGCCGGGTAGAACTTCTCCTGGAGGTCGCTCAGCATGACGGTCCGGCGACTTCCGAACAGCTTGTTGTAGAGCGTGATTTCAAAGGACTTGAGGCCGTCGGGACCGCGGAGCCGGACGAACCGGCAGTCACCCCCCGTCGAGAACCAGCCGCCGGCGTCGGTCTGCTCGATCCGGATGTAGCCCCGAACCGCCAGGTCGATGATCGTGGCCGAGACGTCGGAGAGGTCCACGCGCTCGTCGACGAGCGTGCCGACCTCGGCCGGCGCCAGGCCGTCGGGGGGTTCGTAGCCGACCACGATCGTCCCCGTCCCCGGCAGGTCGCGGCCCCAGAAGAACCACGACAGCAAACAGGCCGCGAGCGTCGCGGGGAAGACGACGTAAGGGAAGTTGTCGACCGCCCACCATCGCAGCTCTTGCCACCATCCCGGCTGCGCGACCGCGTCCGAGGGCATGGTCAGTTCGATGGTGATCCCCTCGCGCGCCCGGAGCGGGCCGGTCTCGTACTCGACCGTCCGCTCGTCGATCCGGCGGGTCTGGAACGCGCGGCCGTGCGCGCCGAACCGGCCGACCCAGGCGTCGTAGGTGATCTGATCGTCGGTCAGGTCGCGGGGCAGGTGGACGATCACCCGCGAATGAGAGATCGGCACCTCCCACTCGGTCCCCGTGGCGTTCCACCGCAGCACCGCGTTGTTGGCGTTCGACCAGGCGTGGTTCCCTTCCCAGAGGATCGCCCGCTGGACCCGGTAGCGAATCCGATAGCGTTGGCGGCCGACGACCGTGGAGTCGGGATCGCCGATCCTGACGCGCACCAGGTTCGACTCGTACGAGACCGAAGTCGGATAGTCGTGGTCCGCGCCGTCGTCGACTCCCAGCAGCCGGAACCGAAGCGCGTACTGGTGCATGCCGACGGCGTACCGGATCGGCATCTCGCGGAGGACGCCGTGCTTGGGGAACGCGAAGTCGGCGTCGATCGTCTCCGTCACGTCGATGCCGGCGTCGGGCCGCACCGCCACGTCGATGTTGAAATCGGCGATCGACCAGCCCTCGTCGGCCGTCGCGGACGACCCGAGACCCGCGATCGCGCCCAGCAAGGCGACGGGGACCAAAACCCTTCTCACGATCGTGTCTCCCTTGCCGTCGCTTCCGCTCAGCCCCGCCGCTCCGGCGATCGTCCCGACGACTCCGACTCCGACTCCGACTCCGACTCCGGCGCGGCCCCGCCCTCTGCCGCCTTGGTCTCGAATCCGACCCGAGGCGTCGCGCGCTCGGCCTCGTCGATCTGGAAGTAGGCGCGGAGCCCGAAGCCCGAGGCCGACGCGATCAGCGACGACGGGAAACTCTCCACCAGCGTATTGAGGTCGCGGACCACGGCGTTGTAATACCGCCGCGCGTACTGGACGTTGTTCTCAATCTCGACCAGCGACCTGTGCAGGTCCTGGTAGTTGACGCCGGCCTTCAACTCGGGATACGCCTCGGCCAGCGCGAACAACCGGCCGACGGCCGTCGACAGCCCGCGTTCGGCGTCGCCGCGGCGGGCCGGCGAGTCGGACTGCTCGGCCTTCGACCGCGCATCGACGACTCCTTCGAGCGTCCCCGACTCGTGCCGCGCGTACCCCTTGACGGTCTCGACCAGGGCCGGAACCAGATCCCACCGACGCTTGAGCTGGACGTCGACGTCGCTCCAGGCCCCGTCGGCCCGCTTGTTCAGCTCGACCAGCCGGTTGTACGTCCAGGCCAGATACAAGAGCGCCGCCGCCACGACCCCGCCGACAATCCACACGACCACGCCGACACGCCCCTTTCGCCTCGCCTCGACCTCCGCCTCATCGACGGCTCACCGCACCATCGTATTCCCCGCCGTCCCCGGCACGAAGGGATTTCGCTAAGATGGAGGAAGAATTGCAACTGCGGAAGCAACCGACCGCCGCGCCGATCTGGCCCCGATCGCGAATCCGTGGCAGACTTGAGCCGCCAGGCCCCGTGAGCCTCCCAGTCCCAAGCTGGACACGATCATGAGCACGACGACCAGACCGCACGCGACCGATCACAACCTCTACCCCGACGACGACGGCAACCCGATGGCCGAGAACACGCTTCAATTCAAGTGGATCGTGGTCGTCAAGGAGGGGCTCGAAACGATCTTCCGCCACGACCCCAACGTCTTCGTCGCCGGCGACCTGCTCTGGTACGCCCAGGAGGGCGACCCCAAGATCCGCACCGCGCCCGACGCCATGGTCGTGTTCGGCAGGCCCAAGGGCTATCGCGGTTCTTACATGCAGTGGCGGGAAGAGGGAATCCCTCCCCACGTCGTCTTCGAGATCCTCTCTCCGGGCAATCGCTTCGGCGAAATGCTGCGGAAGTTTCACTTCTACGACGACCACGGAGTCGAAGAGTATTACCTTTACGATCCCGACATCGGGACCTTGGAAGGGTGGCTGCGCGACGGCGACCACTTATGCGAGGTCGCCGAAATGCAAGGCCATGTCAGCCCACTGCTAGGCATTCGGTTCGAACCCGGCGTCGGCTCCGACAACCTCAAGATCCACGCCCCCGACGGGAGCCTCTTCAAGACGTTCCAGGAACTCCACGACGAAGCCGACGCCGCAAACCGGCGCGCCGACGCCGAAACCCAGCGCGCCGACGCCGCCAACCAGCGCGCCGAACGCCTGGCCGCCAGGCTTCGCGAGCTGGGCGAAGCCCTCGATTGACGTCCCGAACAGCTTTCACACCCGGGCGACCTCACCATGACCACGATGGTTCGTAGCTTCTTCGTGCTCGCGCTCCTGATCGCGGCGGTTCCTATCGAAACCGAGGCCGACGACGGCGGACCGTTGCGAGCCGGCGCGTTCGTGATCGACGTCTCGCCTCAGACCTTCCCCGTGATCGTCAACGGCGGCTTCCTTCAGGCCAAGGCCGACCAGGTCCGCGACCCGGTCTCCGCCCGCTGCCTGGTCCTCGACGACGGCAAAACCCGGCTGGCGATCGCGATCGTCGATAGTTGCATGATGCCCCGCGAACTGATCGACCAGGCCAAGACCCTCGCGCATCAGAAGACCGGCATCCCCGTCGACCGGATGTTGATCGCCGCGACTCACACCCACACCGCGCCCTCGTCGATGGGCGCGCTCGGGACGCCCGTCGACCCCGCCTATGCGGCCTACCTCCCCGCCAGGATCGCCGAGGGGATCGAGCGGGCCGCCTCCGGCCTCGAACCGGCGAAGATCGGCTGGGCCGCGATCGACGACGAGGCCCACACCCACTGCCGGCGCTGGATTCGGCGGGCCGATCGGATGATCGACGACCCGTTCGGCGTCCGCAACGTCCGGGCCCACATGCACCCCGGCCACGTCAACCCCGACGTCGTCGGCCCCTCGGGCGCCGTCGATCCGGGGCTGACGATCCTGGCGATCCAATCAACCTCGGGCCGGCCGATCGCGGTCCTCGCAAATTACTCGATGCACTACTTCGGCTCGACACCGGTCTCCGCCGACTACTACGGCCGGTTCGCCAAGGCGCTCGGCGGCAAGATCGGGGCGGCGGCTGAAGCCGGCGACCGCCCGTTCGTCGCCATCATGTCCCAGGGGACCAGCGGCGATCAGCAGTGGATGGACTACGGCAAGCCCCGCAACGACCCCGGCATCGACGGCTTCGCCGACCAGGTCGCCGACTCCGCGTTCCGGGCCTACCAATCGATCACGACGTTCGACGACCGCCCGCCGATCGCCATGGCCCAAACCGAACTGACCCTCCGCCGTCGAACGCCCGACGAGGCGCGGCGGAAGTGGGCCAAAACGATCGCCGACGCGATGGGCGACCGCGTCCCCAAGAGCATCCCCGAGGTCTACGCCAAGGAGGTCGGCCATCTCCACGACGAGCCCGAGCGGACGCTCAAGCTCCAGGCGATCCGCATCGGCGGGCTCGGGATCGCGGCGATCCCCAACGAGGTCTACGGCCTCACCGGCCTCAAGATCAAGGCCCGATCCCCGCTCGCCACGACGATGAACATCGAGCTGGCCAACGGGGCCGAGGGCTACATCCCGCCCCCCGAGCAGCACGCGCTCGGCGGCTACACCACCTGGCCCGCCCGCACCGCCGGCCTCGAAGTCCAGGCCGAGCCCAAGATCGTCGAGACCGCGCTCGGCCTGCTCGAACAGGTCGCCGCCGCGCCCCGACGCCGCGAGACGCCGATCGCCTCGCGATACGCGCAGGTCGTCCTCGGCTCGCGCCCCTCGGCCTTCTGGCGGCTTGACGAGATGGAAGGCGCCGAAGCCCTCGACTCCAGCGGCCACGAACACGCCGCGAAGCGGTCGCCGGGCGTCGCGCTCTACCTGCCCGGCCCCGAGCTTCCCGGCTTCCGCGTCGGCCCCCGGACCAACCGATCCAACCACCTGGCCGGAGGGACGATCGCCGGCAAGCTCGACGTCCCGGCC